>CAZNWL010000007.1:0-16607 GCA_964577045.1 uncultured Planctomycetia bacterium
CCTTTGGGTTTTAGCTCTTTTTGCCGCGCCCTGCAGGCGGCAACCGAAACTTTTCACAGCCTCAAGTCAATTTTAAAAGCGAAAAACCTTTCCACTTCCGTAGGCGATGAAGGAGGTTTTGCCCCTAACCTTAAACAAAATCAGGAAGCGCTGGATTTAATTATGGAAGCGATAGAAAAAGCCGGTTATAAACCCGGTAAAGAAATCGCTTTGGCTTTAGATACTGCCTCTAGCTCATTCTATGAAAAGGGCGCTTATCTTTTTGAAGGAGAAAAAAGGAATGCCGATTTTTTGATTGATTATTATGCAAAACTTCTGGATAAATATCCGATAATTTCCATTGAGGACGGTTTAGATGAAAATGACTGGGATGGTTGGGCTAAGCTTACTCAAAAGCTGGGAAAGCGCGTCCAATTAGTGGGCGACGATATTTTTGTTACTAATATCACCCGCTTGAAAAAAGGTATAGACAATAATATCGCCAACTCCATTTTAATCAAGGTAAACCAAATTGGTTCGCTTTCTGAAACCATCGCTGCGGTGGATTTGGCCCATAAGTCCGGCTACACTGCGGTTATTTCTCACCGTTCCGGCGAAACCGAAGATACGACTATTGCTCATCTGGCCGTAGGCAAGGCTACCGGCCAGATAAAAACCGGCTCGCTTTCCCGTACTGACCGAGTGGCAAAATATAATGAGCTTCTGCGCATAGAGGAAGAGCTGGCTAAATTAGCGCGTTATGGCGGAGAAACTTTTCCCTACAAAAAAGTTTAAACAGCCGTTATTGGGAATTAGCATAGGCATTCTTGTAATCTTAGCCGCAATGATTTATTTCCCTAATTATGCCAAGATAAAAGAGCTGCGGCAGGAGAACAAACGCATGAGCGGCGAGATTACAAAGCTTGAGAAAGAAGTAGCCGATTACGAGAGCAAACTGAAAAATATCGGTAAGGATCCTTATATCTATGAAAAAATAGCCCGGGATGATTTGGGAATCGCCAAAGAGAACGAGATAGTTGTTGACATAGAGGAATAAGAGTTTAGAATAAGCCCATATTGATATTTGACAAGTCGCGGGGTGGAGCAGCCAGGTAGCTCGCAAGGCTCGATGGACACAAAGCTTAAAGCTGACATTGCGGAATCAGCCGCAGTTACTGAACTTCTGAAAAGAGGTTTTAATGTACTGCGGCCTTTGGGGGATCGATTACCTTATGATTTGGCAGTTGATCTTCAGGGTAAGTCTATCCGCATCCAGGTTAAAAGCGCTTGGTTCAACGCAAAAGACAAATGTTATGTTGTCGATGCGCGCAGAACCAAGACAAACCGCCGGCGTATGTTGAGAAAACATTACGCAAAGGATGACTTTGATTTTGCAATTATCTACATCGCTGATTTAAATGTGTTCTACATAATGCCTGTATCTGTGTTTTCGCATTACAGAAGTACAATAACTTTAGTTGAAACAGATAAAAGGCAGCGTAGGCCAATATCAGCGATGTATAGAGAGCGATGGGATTTGTTGTCTAATGGGTCCCTTAGCCGGTAACGGTTAATGGAAAACCTGTCAAATTCGGTGGAACCCTCGATAATAAATCAGGGCAATACCGAGCCAAGTCCGCCTACGGCGGAAAGGTGTAGAGACTAGTTGGCAGGACTCCTTAAATTAAGGAGTAAGGTATAGTCCAGACTACAAATTCCTGATATCTTTAAAAATATCAGGGAGCAGCGAAAGCTGTAGTGGTAAGCATAACCTTGAGGTCGTCAGTTCAACTCTGACCCCCGCAACCATAAAATACAAGCCCAGGCATCAGCTTGGGCTTTTGTATTTCTACTTGACTTAAGAAGGTGGTTGTGATAACCTTACTCTAGTTTTCCCTAAATAATATAAGGCTAGTTAAGGAGGTACGGCGATGAGGAAGAGCTTAGTTTTATTAGTCCTTTTTGTTTTTACTTTAAGCGGATGCCAAGTAATCTTTCAGAGCGGCCGGCGTTCGGATGTCGAAAAAATCCGGACTCTGCAGAGCGAGTTAGATGAGTTAAAAAATGCCCAGAAACTTTTGGCGGAACGGCTGTCTCAAGAGATTAAGGATAAACAGGTGCGTTTAGAGATGCTGGAAAAAGGGCTGGTAATTACTTTTGTCGCCGAGGTCCTTTTTGATTCCGGCAAAGAAAAATTGCGCGAGGAAAGCCTGCCTATTTTAGACAAAGTCATCGGTGTTATAAAGCAAGAGGTGCCGGATAATAATATCGGCATAGAAGGCCATACCGATAATGAACCGATAAAATATTCACGCTGGAAAACTAACTGGGAACTTTCAGCCCAGCGGGCTTTAAGCGTTCTTTATTACCTTGAACAAAACGGAATCAGTTCATCCCGCCTTTCGGCTATTGGTTATGGAGAGCATCGGCCGATTAGTTCTAATGATACCGTCGAAGGCCGCCAGATGAACCGCCGGGTGGAAATTGTAATCCTGCCCAGGTCAGTTAAAAAGATAGAGCCCGAACCCGCCGAGGAGGCGCAACAGGAGGAGTTAAAATGAGAGACAGCCCGTTGATTATAAGCCTTTTAATCGGTTTAATCGTGGTCTTGGTCATTGCCGGGGTATCCATCCTGGTTAAGATGAATTCCTTATCCGGAGAATACAAAAAACAGCTGGCTAAGAATATAAGCTGCGAGAAAGCCAGCGAGGATTTAAAAAAGGATATGGAGACTTTGGGGGGAGAAAACAGCAAACTCATCGAGGATATCGCCGTGCTCAAGGTTCAGATAGAGTCGCTTAGCCAGGAAAATGCCAAGCTAGAAAAATTGAAGGATAAATTGGAAGAGAACCTGAAAGAAGAATTAATGAAGCCAAAGACTGGCAATCGCTAAATTCTTCGAAGTCTTTTTTGTTTTCAACCGGAAGGGGGCATGAAGCCCCCTTTAATTTTATGATGGTTCCGCGGCATATAGCGGTGATTATGGACGGAAACGGCCGTTGGGCAAAGAAAAGAGGCCTTCCCCGGACCGCCGGCCATAGACAGGGCGTGAGAAGAATAAAAGAAATCGTCCGGGAAGCAAAAAGAATCGGAGCCCAAGCTTTAACTATTTTTGCTTTTTCCACTGAAAATTGGGACCGGCCGAAAAAAGAGATAGATTTTTTATTTTCCTATATTGACCGGTTTCTTTCCGAATATAAAAAAGAGCTGATTAAAGAAGATATCTGCCTTAGGATGATTGGCCGCGATACCCGGATTAATAAAGGCACTTTAAAAAAGATTCGGGAGGTCGAAAGCTTGACTAAGAATCACAAAAGTTTCTTTTTCAACATCGCCCTTGATTACGGCGGCCGCTGGGATATCTTGGAAGCAGTTTCAGGAATAGTTTCTGACTGCCTGAATCAGAAACTGGCGAAGTCGGAAATCACCGAAAAAGTTTTTAGCGATTATCTTTCTTTAAAAGGCATACCCGATCCCGATCTTTTAATCAGGACATCCGGAGAACAGAGGATAAGTAATTTTTTGCTTTGGCATCTGGCTTATACCGAGCTTTATTTTACTAAAACTTTCTGGCCGGATTTTGATAAAGCATGTCTCCTTGAGGCTGTAAAAGCCTATGCAGAAAGAGAGCGCCGTTATGGACAAATCGCTGAATAAAAGAATAGCGCCTTCTGTTATTTTATCCCTGCTGGCTATTGTCGGCTTGATTTACTATCCCTTATGCGGATTGATTGTTACTTTGCTTATTATCGTAGGCCTTTATGAATTTTTCTATATGGTTGAGAAAAAAGGAGTGAGGCTTTTTAAGCCGCTGGGCCTTTTGATCGGCGCCCTGATACCTTTGACTATCTACTTTGGTTTTTCCGCAAGCGAGGGCTGGCAGTTCCTTTTTGTGGTCATAGCTCTTTTTGTCCTTTTTCTCCTTGAGCTGACCAAAAGAGACACTCACCAATCCGTGCTTTCTATTTCAGCGACGGTTTTCGGGGTTATTTATATTTCCTGGTGCTTTTCTTTTCTTATCCGTATCCGCCAGCTTCCCGAAGGCGCTTTGCTTACCGGTTTTTTAGTCTTAGTAACAAAATCTTCGGATATCGGAGCTTATCTTTGGGGTAAAAATTTCGGTAAAACCTTTCTGATTAGAAAGATCAGCCCCAAAAAATCCTTGGAAGGCGCAATTGGCGGTTTCTTTACCAGCTTGGGCGCAGGGTTGATTTTTTCCCTTTTTATCGGCAGCATTGATTTTCTGGAAAAGTTTTTCTTAATCATTATCTTGGCTATTGTCGCTCAGTTAGGAGACCTTTTTGAATCATTGATTAAGAGGGATTGCCAGGTAAAAGATTCGGGAAAAATCCTTCCGGGTATGGGAGGAGTTTTAGATGTGATGGATAGTTTGATTTTTACTGCCCCGACATTTTACTTATACTTGACGATGATGCGTTAGTTAATATGATTACAGAGATTGAATATAGATTACGGAGATTATGAATCGCTGCAATCTTTTTTTAAATCGCTGTAATCATTAATAAGTATGAAAAAAGTACTGATATTTGGTTCAACCGGTTCAATCGGCAGAAACGCCCTGAAGGTAATTAGCAAGGCTAAAGGCGAATTTAAAGTTATTGGCCTTTCTACAAATCAGGATATTGACACGCTTAAAGCGCAAATAGCGGAGTTTAAACCTTCTTTTGTTTGTGTTAATGACTTAGACCAGGCTGAAAAGCTAAAGGCCAAACTTATTAAGGGGCCGAAGATTTTTAGCGGCGAAGAGGGCCTTTTAGAGTTTTCGGAAATAGAGTCAGATATTTCCCTGATGGCTATTGCGGGGATTTCCTGCCTAAAGCCGCTCCTTAAGAATATCAGGCATGCGAAAAGAATAGCTTTGGCCAACAAAGAATCCGTGGTTTGTGCCGGCAGCTTGGTATTTGAAGAGGCTAGAAAGTATCGCACCCAGATTTTGCCGGTAGACAGCGAAATCAACGCCTTATTTCAGCTTTTTGGCGAAAACAAATCTTTAACTAACGGTAAAATCAACAAAGTTTATCTTACGGCTTCTGGCGGCAGCCTCGCCGACATAAGCCAGAAAGATTTAGCTAGAGTAAAGCTCAACCGGGTCCTGGCTCATCCTACCTGGAAGATGGGGCCGCGCATAACCGTAGACAGCGCCACGTTAATCAACAAAGGTTTTGAAGTTATCGAGACGCATTTTTTCTTCGGTCTTCCGTATGAAAAGATTTCTATCCTGATGCACCGCGAATCGATGATTCATGCTTTGGTTGAGGAGGCGGACGGCACTCTCTTTGCCTGCCTTTATCCGCCGGATATGAAAATGCCGATTTCTTTTGCCTTGTATTATCCCCAGCGCAAAAAAGGAGATTGTAAAGTTGATTTTAAGAGCAGTTTTTCCTGTAATTTCCGGCCGGTGTGCTATACGGATTACCCGCTGCTCAAGGCAACTCTGGATGCGGCGAAAAGGAAAGACAACTCTTTGATTATTTTGAATGCTTCTGACGAAGTGGCTATTGATAGTTTTCTAAGAGGAAAGATAAAGTTTATTGATATCGGTAAAGTTATCAGGAGAGTTTTAAAGAAATACCCGGCTCATCCGGTCAAAGACATCAATGACGTTTATGGCTGGGACAGCTGGGCGAGAACCAAAGCCCAGGAAGCAATAAACAAACTATGAGTTTTCTGTTGACCTTAATTATTTTTGGAATTTTGATTGTAGTCCATGAGTTCGGCCATTTCTTGGCTGCACGGCGCTGGGGCATCCGGGTAGAGAAATTCGCTCTCGGCTTTGGCCCGCCGTTGTTTAAAATCCGAAAGAAAGCCACGGATTTTTTAATCTGTCTTTTCCCTCTGGGCGGCTATGTGAAGCTGGCCGGAGATAACCGCGAGGATTTCCTTGGCCAAAGCGATGAGTTTCTGGCTAAACCCCCAGGAATGCGCGCCAGCGTGGTTTTTGCCGGAGTGTTCTTTAATTATCTTTTTGCTTTATTATTATTTTGGTTGATTGCTTTAACTGGTTTCCCTTATCAGGATACCGTGATTGGAGGAGTCGACAAGGGTTATCCCGCGGAAAATTCCGGCTTAAAAGAGGGAGACAAAATTGTATCGGTGGCAGGGAAAGAAGTTTTGAGCTGGAAGGAGATGGAGAAACGTATCCAGGCTTCTTCGGGCCAAGTTTCCTTGGGGGTGGAAAGAGACGGCCGGATTATCGAGATAAATATTCCTTTAAAAAAAGAAGAGGTTATTGACCGTTTTGGCCGAGAGAGACTTACGCCGGTATCGGGGATTTATCCTTATCAAAATACTAGGGTGGGGGGCGTATTTGAGGATTACCCGGCTAAAGCTTCCGGCTTAGAGCAGGGCGATATAATTTTAGCCGTAGATAATATCCCGGTAAAAAGCTGGAAAGAGATGGCTGAAATTATTCACGCCTCCAAAGAAAAAGTTTCCCTCAAAGTCAAACGCAAAGAAAAGATTTTTTCTCTGGATGTTGCGGTAAAAAGCGAAGAAATCACCGAAACTTCCGGCGAGAAAAAGACGGTTTCTTTGATTGGCATCGGGCCTTATACCGAGGTTAAATTCCGCCGCTTCGGTTTTTTCAAAGCTTTGCTTAAAGGCGGCGAATCTTTACTGAACTTAACTTCCGATGTTTTCATCGGTTTTGCGAGCATACTTAGCGGCAAAATTTCTTTTAGGGAGGGCGCAGCCGGGCCTATCGGCATTTTTTATATTACCTCTGAATTTATAAAAATCGGCATAATCGCGGTGCTGCAGCTGATGGCGGCTTTGAACGTGAGTTTAGCGATAATTAACTTATTTCCCATTCCGGTTTTAGACGGAGGGCATCTTTTATTTTTATTAATTGAAAAAATACGCAAGAAAGCTTTGCCCGAAAAAACCGAAGAGTCTTTGACTCGGCTGGGCCTGGCTTTAATAGGAGTGCTGGTGGTTTTTGTTTTTTATAACGATGCGGTAAAGTATGGCCCGCAGATGTTGAATAAACTGTTAGGAAAAGATAAAGTAAATGAAAATACAGCGCCTTAAAACAAAGGTAGTAAAAATCGGAGAGTTAAAACTAGGGGGAAATAACCCGGTAAGGATAAAAGCCATGCTTAAAACTTCCACCCGGGACGTTAAAAACTTGCTCAAAGAGGCTCGTCAACTTAAAGAGGAAGGCGCTGAAGCAATCCGCTTGGCCGTAAGAGAAGAGAAAGATGCGCCTCTGGTTAAGCTGTTAAAAAAAGAAGTCGGCCTTCCTTTTGTGGCTGATGTGCATTTTAATTACCGATGTGCGCTTTCGGCAATAGCTGAAGGATTTGACGCTGTCCGGCTTAACCCTTTAAATATCTATAAAAAAGACCAAGTCAAAGAGGTAGTCCGAGAAGCTAAAGCCCGCGGGATTTCTCTGCGCGTAGGGGTTAATTCAGGAGGTTTTAAAAGAAAATTTAAGCATTCCCAAGAGCTGGCCAGGGCAATGGTTGAGTCCTTAGCCGGTTACATTAAGATATTGGAGGCTTTAAAATTCTTTGATATAATGGTTTCTCTAAAAGGCCGGGATGTAATGTCGACTATTTGGGCTAACCGGCTTTTTGCCCAAAAGTTTAACTACCCTCTGCATTTGGGAGTTACAGCTACCGGTTCATTTTTAGAGGGGACGGTTAAATCATCGATTGGTTTAGGGGTTTTGCTCCAGGATGGTATCGGCGATATCATCAGGGTTTCTTTGACTGCGCCTTCTTTTTGGGAGGTGCGCCTGGCCAAAGAAATCCTTCAGGCACTCAAAATCAGGCAGTTTGGCCCGCAGATTATTTCATGCCCCACATGCTCGCGCTGTGAGGTTAACCTAATAGATATAGTGGATAAGTTTAAGAAGAGGCTCCAAGCTTCTAATTTCAAAGAGCCCAGGGAAATCGCTTTAATGGGCTGTGTAGTCAACGGCCCGGGAGAAGCGATGCAGGCTGATATCGGAGCAGCCTTTGGCAAAACCAAAGCCGTGATTTTTCAGGATGGTAAAATCGTCAAGCAAACTACCCAGGATAAAGTAATCGAAGATTTGTTAAAGGGGGTAAAATATGGATATAAATAAGATTAAGACCGAGATCCGTAAGGAGATAAGTCTCTGGGTAAGCGATAAGCAAAAGCTCAACGAAGATTTTATTCGTGAAAGAGTCGTTCTTTTTTTTAAGCATAAGGCGGAAAGCGGCCAATACCTTGATTTAAAAGAAGCCGATAAGGAAATGCTGATTAAATCCCTTTCGGCTGATTATACCGGGCTGGGGCCGATTCAGAAGCTGATGGATGACGAAGACATCACCGAAATTATGATTAACGGCCCGCAGAGGGTTTATATCGAAAAGAACGGCAAGAAAAATAAGACCGATGTGAAATTTGAAAGCAGCGAGCATTTAAAATATATCGTGGAAAAGATGATTAGGCCGACTGGGAGAAGGGTTGATGAAAGTTTTCCTTATGTTGATTTTGCTCTGGAAAACGGCTCGCGGGTCAATGTAATCCTTCCGCCGCTTTCCGTAGGCGGAGCCACGGTGACTATCAGGAAATTCCTGCGTTCCATAGAATCGGTTAATGATTTGGTTAAATTGGGGACCGTTGACCAGCGCATGGCCGATTTTTTAGTGGCTTGCATTAAAGCCAAGGTGAATATTCTTTTTTCCGGAGCCACTGGTTCAGGCAAAACCACTACCTTGGAAGTCCTTTCTTCCTATATTGACCCAGCCGAAAGGATTGTTACTATCGAGGATGCTTTGGAATTGACTTTACGTCAGGAACACGTGGTAAGGCTGCTCAGCCGTCCGCCGAACATCGAAGGAAAAGGCGAGGTGACTATCCGGGATTTATTCTGTAATACCCTGCGTATGCGTCCTACTAGGATTATCTTAGGCGAAATCCGGGGCGAGGAAGCTATGGATTATCTGCAGGCTTTAAACAGCGGCCATAAAGGTTCGCTGGCAGTAATTCATGCTTCTAACCCTCAAGACACCTTAACCCGCCTTGAGACCAGTGCCCTTTATGCTTCGCTTAACCTTCCTACCTGGGCTATCCGGGAGCAGATTGCTTATGGTTTGGATTTAATCGTGCAGCATGAGCAGTTGATAGATGGTTCGCGTAAAATCACGTATCTCACTGAAGTGCAGAATTTAAAAGATAACCAGGTGATTTTGCAAGATATTTTCCGCTACTACATAGAAGGGGTGAACGAAGATTTGATTGTTCAGGGAAAATTCAAGGCCTGCGGAAAGCCGAGTTTCATGCATTTGTTTAAGAAAAAAGGCATTAAGATAGACGAGAAAATATTTAATCCCGATTAAAATGATGCTATTTTCGAAAAGTTTCATTTCTACTTTGCGCCAAGACCCTAAAGTGGCTGAATGCAGGAGCCACAAGTTCCTGCTCAAAGGGGGCTTTCTCTTCATGGTTTCTTCGGGGATTTACTCTTATCTTCCTTTGGGCTGGAAAGTATTGGATAACATAAATAATTTAATCCGCAAACATATGAACGCCAGCGGCGCCGAAGAGCTTTTCATGAGTGCGTTGCAGCCGATTGAAATTTGGCAGAAGACCGGCAGGGATAAAGACCTGCGAGAAGTGATGTTTACTTTTAAGGACAGAAAAGGCCGAAAGCTTTGCCTGGGGCCTACCCATGAAGAGGAAATCACCGAGATCGCAAAGCGTTCGATTTCTTCCTATAGACAGCTTCCGGTCATACTTTATCAGATTCAGACTAAATTCCGGGACGAACCCCGGCCACGTTTTGGCCTGATGCGCAGCTCTGAATTCATCATGAAGGATGCTTACAGTTTTGATAAGGACGAAGCAGGGTTGGATAAGAATTATCAGAAAATGCTTTCCGCCTATCAAAATATATTTAAGGCTTGCGGTTTAGAATTTATCGTATCTCAGGCCGCCTCCGGAGCCATGGGCGGCAGTATTTCTCATGAGTTCATGGTGCCCGGCGAAATCGGAGAAGATATTATAGACGGCCGGAAGATGATTGAAATCGGCCATATTTTTAAGCTCGGCACAAAATATTCGCTGGCTCAAGAAGCCCTTTTCCTTGACGCGGACGGAAAAGAAAAGCCTATGATTATGGGTTGTTATGGCATCGGGGTAAGCCGGGTTCTTTCAGCAGTAGCCGAGGTTAATTCCGACGCTAAAGGCTTAAGCTGGCCTAAAACTTTGGCACCTTTCACCGTAACTTTAGTAGTGCTGGATGAAAAGCTCATCCCAGGAGCTTTGCGCTTAGCCGAGGTTCTGGAGAAAGGAAGTTTTTCAGTCCTAATTGACGAGCGCAGCGAAGCCGCCGGAGTTAAATTTAATGATGCTTATCTTTTAGGGAACCCTTATATCGTGATTATGGGCAAGAAGTATTTGGAAAATAAAATCATAGATTTAGAGGTGCGCAAAGACGGAAAGAAATTAAGTTTTCAGAAAGAAGAGCTGATAAATTTTTTGAAAGCCGAAAATGGATGAACAGGAAGAAAAGATAAAAGATATTGTGAAAAATACAGTTAAAACATACGGCGCAGAAATAGTGGATTTAAAAATTTCTACGGGCGGCCATAAGTTTATCCGGGGCCTGGTGGATTATCCCGCAGGCGGCATAACTTTGGGCATTTGCAGCCAGATTAATCAAAAGATAGTTGAGGATTTAAACGCTTCCGGCATGGATTGTAGCGTAGAGATAAATTCCCCGGGGCTGGACCGGCCGCTAAAAGAATATAAGGATTTTTTACGGGTCAAAGGCCGCACAGTGCTTTTGTGGCTTAGGGAGCCGGTTTACGGCAGGAATTATTTGGAAGCTGAAGTATCCGAAGTAAGCCCTGAAAAATTGTTTTTATCGTTTAAAAACGAACCTTTAGAAATTTTACTTTCAAATATCAATACAGGCAGGGAGAAGATAAGATGAAGAAAGAATTTTTGACTATACTGGCACAACTGGAGAGAGAAAGAGGTTTGGATAAAGAGGTCCTGATTGACGCGGTAAAGCACGCTTTGATTGTTGCCGCTAAAAAAATCGTCAAATTTTCCGAAAATCCGGAAGTAGAGCCGGAGGTGAACGTTGATATTGACCCTTTAAAAGGAGACATCCGAGTTTTTGTCAATGGAAAGGAAGTTATGTCCAACGAATTCGGCAGGATTGCCGCCCAGACTGCGCGGCAGGTGATTATCCAGAAAATCCGCGAAGCCGAGAAAGACACAATCTACAGCGACTATAAAACAAAAGAAGGCGATATCGTCGGCGGCGTGGTTTACCGGATAGAAAAAAAGGCTGTCATCCTTGACCTGATGGGTAAGGCTGAAGGGATTATCCCTAATTCTTTTCTTTCGCCGCTTGACCGTTTCCGCCTCGGCGAAAGGGTAAAAGCTTTTGTATATGAGGTGAAGAAAGAAAAGGGGGTGCAGATTATTCTTTCCCGCCGGCACGAAGGCCTGGTACGTAAGCTCTTTAACCTGGAAGTTCCGGAAATCGGCGAAGGGATAGTAGAGATAAAATCTATTGCCCGCGAAGCCGGTGAGCGGACAAAAGTTGCGGTATTTTCTAAAGACGAGAAGGTGGATTGTGTAGGTGCCTGTGTAGGGATAAGAGGTTCACGGGTGAAAAGCATCATCGAAGAGTTACGCGGGGAAAAAATAGATATCGTCAGGTGGAGCGACGATATCAAAGAGTTTATGAAAGCGGCGCTTTCGCCGGCAGTTATTTCGATGATTGACCTTGACCGGACAAACCGCCGAGCCAAGATTTTAGTGGCTTCAGACCAGCTATCGCTGGCTATCGGTAGGAAAGGGCAGAATGTATGTTTGGCTGCAAAGCTGGTAGGCTGGGATATTGACGTGCGTTCCCGGGAGAGCATCGAGGAACATATAAAGGCGCTTTGTGAACTTAAAAGCATAGGAAAAAAAGTAGCGGCAGCATTAGTCGATGCCGGCTATAACGACATAAATTCTCTTAGCCGGGCCAACCCGGAGAAACTTTCGGAGTTAAAGGGTATCGGCAAAAAGAAAGCAGCCACTATCGTTGAGGAAGCTAAAAAGTTTAAGTCCCAACCTCAAGAATCTAAAGAAAAAACCGGGGAGAAATCTTAAATGCGTATTCATGAGTTAGCTAAGGAATTAGGCGTAGACTCCAAAGAACTGATTAAGAAACTCAAGAAACTTAATTTCCCGGTGAAGAACCATATGTCCAGCGTGGATGCGGAAACCGCTGCAATTATCAAACAGGAGCTGGGGGAGATAGAGCGTAAGGAAATTGAGCGCAATGTAATTGAGGTTGATTTTCCGATTACAATTAAAGATTTATCGGTTAAGCTGAATAAAAAGCCTTCGGAGCTTTTGGGAGATTTGCTGAAGCAGAAGAAATTCTTTACCATTAACCAGAGCCTGGATGAGAAAACCGCAGGCGACATAGCTTACCATTATAAAATCAACCTGCGCCAGCGGCCTTCACGGGAAGAAGTGATTTTAAAAACCGAATCTAAGGAATCAAAAAAACGCGCTCCTATCGTGACGCTAATGGGCCACATCGATCACGGCAAAACCAGCGTTCTTGACTATATCCGTAAGAGTAAAGTCGCCGAGAAAGAAACTGGAGGCATTACCCAGCATATCGGAGCTTATCAGGTAGCTTTGAATAAAGGTAAGGTTACTTTTTTGGACACTCCCGGCCACGAAACTTTTACGGCCATGCGCGCCCGGGGAGCAAATGTTACCGATATCGTAATCATAGTGGTTGCCGCCGACGAAGGAGTTAAACCGCAAACCATTGAGGCTATTGACCATGCTAAGGTGGCTTCTGTGCCGATAATCGTGGCCATCAATAAAATTGATAAACCCAATGCCAATATCGATTTGGTTAAACAGCAGCTTTCTAAATTGGACCTTACCCCTGAAGATTGGGGCGGCAAGACCATAACTTGCGCGATTTCCGCTAAAACCGGCGCCGGTATTAATGAACTTTTGGATATGATAGTGCTTCAGGCAGACATCATGGAGTTAAAAGCTGACTACGGCCGGCCTGCTCTCGGTATTGTGGTTGAATCCAGGCTTTCTAAAGGCAGAGGCTCCCAGGCCACTGTTTTAATTCAGGAAGGGGTTTTGAAAATCGGTGATTGGTGCGTTTCGGGAGTTTTCAGCGGCCGAGTGAGAGCAATGTATGACGACCGGGCCAATGCCGTTGGCGAAGCCCAGCCGGCTTCTCCGGTGGAGATTCTGGGTTTAGACGGAGTGCCTAATCCCGGCGATCAGTTTTTAGTGGTGCCCGATGAAAAAAGCGCCCGGGAAATCGTGGATAAGAGAACGTTGGAACAAGAGAGGAAGAAGCTCATTCCTACTGCCCATTTTAAATTAGAAGACCTTTATCAGAAGATAAAAGAAAACGCCTTAAAGCAGCTCAAAATTATTTTAAAGGCAGACGTAGGAGGAACTCTGGAAGCAGTGGAACAAGCTTTAAGGAAGATTTCTTCCAAGGAAGTGGAGTTAAATATTATTCATAAGGGCGTGGGCGCGGTCAGTTCCTCGGACGTCCTTTTAGCCGAAGTAACCGATTCGATTATTGTCGGCTTTAAAGTGGCTATAGACGCCGAAGTCAGGGAGCTAGCCAAAAAGAAGGGGATAGAACTAAGGTCTTATCAGATTGTTTATGAACTTATTGACGATGTCAAGGCTGCTTTGGAAGGGTTGCTTACTCCTCAAGTTAAGCGGACGTTTTTAGGCAGAGCCAGGGTCAAGACGGTTTTCAAACTTTCTAAAAGCGGCATAATTGCCGGTTGCCTCGTAGAGAAAGGAAAAATTTTACGGGGAGCGCCTTGCCATCTTTTCCGGGACAATGAAGTAATCTTTGAAGGAAAAATCAACACTTTAAAGCGCTTTAAAGATGACGTGAAAGAAGTAACCGAGGGTTTGGAATGCGGAGTGGGCATTGGTTATGATAAGTTTAAAGAGGGCGATATCATCGATATTTTCCACGAGGAAGTCATTGCTAGAAAATTAAAGTAAGACTATGCAGAGAAAAGTAGTTTTAAGCGGGATGCGGCCGACGGGTAAATTGCATCTGGGGCATTGGGTAGGCGCAATTTCAAACTGGGTTGAGTTGCAAAAAGGATATAAGTGTTTTTTTATGGCCGCGGATTGGCATGCTTTGATGAGCGAATACGAAAATCCCTCCCACATTAAAGAAAACACCTTTGAGGTAGTTAAAGATTGGCTGGCCTGCGGGATTGACCCCGAAAAAAGCACCCTCTTTATACAAAGCCGGGTGCCAGAACATCTGGAACTGGCTATGGTTTTTTCTTTGCTTACTCCTTTAGGGTGGCTTGAGCGTTGCGCCACTTATAAAGAGCAATTGCGGGAGTTAAAAGGCCGGATGCTGGCTACTTACGGGTTTTTAGGGTATCCGGTGTTGCAGGCCGCGGATATCGCCCTTTACAATGCTCATAGCGTGCCCGTAGGCATGGATCAGCTGCCGCATTTAGAGCTGGCCAGGGAAATTATCCGTAAATTCCATAAACTTTACAAAAAAGATGTATTTATTGAACCAGAGCCGATACTGACAAAAGTTCCCAAGCTGGTCGGTATTGATAACCGCAAAATGTCTAAAAGTTACGATAATGCGATTAATTTATCCGATTCGCAGGGAACTCTTAAGAAAAAAGTTTTCAGTATGTATACCGACCCCCAGCGCACCCGGGCAGATATTCCCGGAAAAGTAGAGGGCAACCCGGTTTTTATTTACCACGAACTTTTTAACTCTAATCAAGAGGAAGTCAAAGACCTGAAAAAACGTTATCAATCGGGAAAAGTCGGCGATGTGGAGGTGAAAGAGAAACTTTACGGGGCTTTAAACCGGTTTCTCGCGCCGATTCGCCAGAAGCGCGAATCTTTATCGGATATAAAAATTCAGGAAATACTAGATAAAGGAAACGAACAAGCTTCTTTGGCAGCGCAGAAAACTATGGCTCGAGTCAAAGCCTGCCTGCATCTGGGATAGTTAAGATGAAGATTAGATTGGACATTTTTGAAGGCCCGCTGGATTTACTCATCTATTTGGTTAAAAGAGAACATCTGAATATTTATGATATCCCCATCGTCAAAGTCATCGACCAGTATTTGCAGTTTTTAGAGCTGATGAAGCTTTTAGACATAAACATCGCTTCCGAATATTTAGTGATGGCGGCAAACCTGATTAACATCAAATCCAAAATGCTCCTGCCACAAGAGCCCGAAGCCCAAGAGCCGGAGGAGGACCCGCGCGAAGAGCTGATGCGGCGCCTGCTCGAATATGAAAAGTTCAAAGAAGCAGCGGAGTTCCTGAAAAATAAAGAAACCGAACGCCTTAAATATTTTAAGCGTGCCTCCAGCGGCGAACTTCAAGGATCCGAAGTTTATATTGAAGCCTCGATATTTGACCTGATCAGCGCTTTTAAAACCGCCTTAAAAGAAGTTCCTAAGGATATATTTTTTGAGGTAGTTAAGGACCAATTTACCGTTGAAGAAAAAATTCATAACCTTCTGCATCTTTTGCTGGAAAAAGAAAAGATTTCCCTGAATGAATTGTTTTCCGCGGCAAAAAATAAGCTGGAAATTGTCGTTATCTTTTTAGCGATTTTAGAGCTGATTAAGCTTAAGGAAATCGTAGCCGTGCAGGAAGAACTTTTTGGACAAATTTTGATACTTCGCTTTCGCTCAGTATCAATCCTGAGCGAGCGAAGCGAGTCGAAGGATTGATTACTCGCCGGGAAAATGTTTGTAGTTCGCTATGAAAGAAGAAAGAGCCATTGACCCTTTAAGAGAGAACGAAGAAGAGCAGATAATAAACCTATCTTTGCGGCCCAAGGATTTGGGAGAGTTTATCGGCCAGGAAAATGTCATCTCTTCTTTAAAGATTTCTCTGGAAGCGGCCAGACGCCGCAATGAACCATTGGAACATTTACTGCTTTCCGGGCCCCCGGGTTTGGGCAAGACTTCTTTGGCTTACTGTGTCGCTCATCAGATGAAAGCAAAATTTACGGCCACCAGCGGTCCGGCTATTGAGCGGGCCGGAGATTTAGTGGGAATTTTAACTAATTTAGAGAAAGGAGATATTTTGTTTATCGATGAAATCCACAGGTTAAGCCGGGTAATCGAGGAGTTTCTTTACCCAGCCATGGAAAATTTCCAGATCGATTTTGTAATCGATAAAGGGCCTTATGCTAAAAGCGTCAAATTTAATCTGAAACCTTTTACGCTGATCGGCGCAACCACTCGTAAGGGGCTTTTGAGCGCGCCGTTAAGAGGTAGGTTTGGTTTATTCTTTGATTTTGATTTTTATAAGCCGGCTGAACTTGCGAAAGTAATAACCAGAAGCGCTAAGCTCCTGGATATCGAAATTGACCAGGAGAGCAGTGGGGAGATTGCCGGCCGTTCCCGCGGCTCACCCCGTCTTTCTAACCGCTTGCTTAAACGGGTAAGGGATTACGCCCAAGTTGTGGGCAGCGGAAAAATCGATTTAGAGATTACCAAAGAAGCTTTGGAGAATTTAGGCGTAGATAAACAGGGCTTGGATGAGATAGACCGCCGGTATCTAGCGGCAATCATCAAGGCTCATAACGGCGGCCCGGCCGGAATCGAGG
>CAZNWL010000007.1:16617-16910 GCA_964577045.1 uncultured Planctomycetia bacterium
CGAGGCAATTGCTGCATCTTTAAGCGAAGATAAGATAAATTTGGAGGAGGTGATTGAGCCATTCCTCCTGAAAGAAGGCTTTATTCTGCGCACTCCGCGGGGACGAGTCGCCACGAAGCTTTCCTACCAGCATTTAAATATTCCCTACAATAAGGAAGCTCAAGAAAAACTTTTTTAAACCGCCTGTTATGAATAGTTTGGGTAAATTTTTTATTATTACCGGCGTAATTTTTATTATTTTCGGTATTGGTTTTATAATTTTCCATAAAATAAAAATCCCTTTTTTAGGGCGC
>CAZNWL010000008.1:0-7057 GCA_964577045.1 uncultured Planctomycetia bacterium
CCCTAGGCGGTTTCTGCTCAAAGATTTTAAACCTATCCTTATTTTCAAAAATATACAAAGAACAGAGTTCGCTTCTGTGCTTAGCTTGTCCTTTATTCCAGCTTTCTTCTAAGGCCGACAAGCGGATAATTTCAAAAGCTGCTCCGTCAGGCAGGCCAGAGATGGTTGAATAATCTAAAAGTTTGCGGCAATGATTATCTAAAACTTCTTCCAGTTCATCATAATAAACATACGGGCTTTCCGTAGTGACCCTTAAAATATTTTCGGCGCCTTTAAGCTGTCCGCCTTTAATCAGCCGGGAAAGCACATCGCGGTCAGCACCGCGGATAAAACTTAAGCCATATTTCTTAGCCACTGTTTCGTAGATATCGTTTTCCTTTTGTTCGGAAATCGCTAAAACTGTATCTTCAATAGCCGGATATAATTTTATCTGCTCAATCATGTAGTCTAAAATCGCTACCCCTTTTTCAGGGTCTAGATTTTGTAATGGTTTGGCATAAAGCCGCGATGATTGGTTGCGGCAGGCTAATACAGCAACTAATTTCATCGGATTTGCCTCTCTTTGACCACTGAATTTTTCATAATATCTTCTAATGCCTTTTTTCCGCAGGCTTTGCCTATCTCAAAAATAGCTTCGGGGTCTTGAGTCCTTTTTAAAATTAAATCTGTTTCCTCAAGGTTTTTCCCTTTTTTAATATCTTTCAAAGCCACAACCCCCCTTTTAACTTTACTGCGGTATTCCCTTTCTTTAGGTTGTAGCTCCCATTTTTTTTGGCCTAAAGCTAAATAGGCTTCCTTTAAATTATCAGCCCAAAGTTTAAATTCTTGAGGCTCCAAAGCAGAAATATAATCTTCCATTTTTAATTTACGGTCTAGCGTTAAATGTTTCTCAAAAACTACCGCTCCTAAACCTAAAGCAATAAAAGGAAGATAAAAAGCTAACTTTGCATCCCCGGCAATATGGTCTTGAAATCCAATCGGATTTTTAAAAATATCCCTTAAAGTTAAAATCCGATTAAGGTTATTATCGACAATCTCCGTGGGTTCAGCCTGAAAACCGTACATCAACGTAACTTGACAACTATTAAGAATATCCAAAGCTTTCTCCACTTCTTCTTTTAAGCAGCCGCCAGTAGATAAAAATACCTTCTTTCTCAAAAGCGCTACTGCTTTAAGCAGGCTTAAGTTATTTATGTCGGTAGTATGGATTTTAAAACCATCAATTCCGATAGAATCAAGTTCTCTAAGTGATTGTAATCCAAATACATCTGAATAAAACTCTAAGCCGGCCTGATGCGCCTGCCGGATAGCTTCATCCCAGACTTTCAGCGGAAGCTCTAAGCTTTTAAAAAGGCGGTAATATTGATAATCAGGCAAAGCCAGCTCATCGGCATAAAAAATCTGAAACTTTACCGCGTCGGCAGAAGATTTTATAGCCGCCTCCACAAAGCGCCAGACTAAATCTTCTTTGCCTTCGTAGCCTTGAGCAATTTCCGCAATTATAAATGGATTTTTATTTAACATTATTTAAAGAATTTTTTTACTTGGTTAATAACTCTTAATTGGTCGCCACAAGAAAGCCCCGGATACAAAGGAAGGCTTAAACATTCTTTAAAATACTTTTCCGCTTCAGGAAAGTCACCACGCTTGTAGCCGAAATTATTTCTATAAAAAGACAAAAGGTGGACAGGAATATAGTTTACTTGAGTCAGAATATTATTTTTCCGCAAATAATCATAAAGCTGGTTTCTTTTGTTTTTCTTCAGTCTCACCACATATAAATGATAAGAAGCATAGGTATCCGGACGCTCAAAAGGTAGCTGGATTTGGGGAATTTGCGCAAAATACCGGTTATAATTTTTAACTAAACGGCGGCGGCGTTTGACCATCTTATTTAACTTCTTAAGCTGGGAAACTCCTAAAGCACATTGAAAATCGGTTATTCTATAATTGAATCCTAATTCGCTGATATCATAAAACCAAGCCGGCTTTGCATTGCTTCTGATTATTCCGTGATGGCGGAAGCTTAAAG
The DNA here is from genome assembly GCA_964577045.1 of uncultured Planctomycetia bacterium. GTDB lineage: Bacteria > Omnitrophota > Gorgyraeia > Duberdicusellales > 4484-171 > JAHKAJ01. Next base: position 2,033 of record CAZNWL010000008.1, read on the forward strand.
CTTTCTCATATATTTTTTTATCGTTAGTAAGAATAGCCCCACCTTCTCCAGTAGTGATATGTTTTATTGGATGAAAGCTTAGGATGGTAACATCCGAATGTTTACAGCTTCCTACTTTAATCCAACTGCCTTTATATTTGTATTTTGCGCCCAAAGCATGAGCAGCATCTTCAACTACTTTAATTCCGTAACGCGAGCATATATCTCTTATCTCAACAATATCGCTGACTGTGCCCATAAAATGGACTGGGACAACCGCTTTAATCCTGTTTCTGCGTGAAGGCGCTTTTAAAAAACTTTTAAGCCTATCGATGTCCATATGATAGCTTCTGCAATCAATATCGATAAATCCGGGTTTTGCCCCTACATATACCGCACAATTAGCGGAAGCGGAAAAAGTAACCGGCGAAGTTAAAGTTTTATCGCCGCGGGAAACGCCCAAAGCCATCATCGCAATATGCAAAGCTGCTGTGCCATTGGCCAAGCAGACCGCATATTTTGCCCCGCTGTATTGACAAAGCTTATCCTCAAAATCTCTTACCGCCGGGCCTTGAGTAAGCCAGTCGGACTTAAGCGCCTTGGCTACTGCGTTTAAATCGCTTCGGTCTATTAGCTGGCGGGCATAAGGTATAACTTTCATTTCTCAAAATCCTTTAATATTTTTTTTAAATCCTTAACCGTAAGCCACTCTTGGTTCTTATCGCTGCGGTAGCTGAAACCTTCAGGAACTTTCGGGTATTTTCTATATTTCTCATGAACCTCGGGGCTCTCAAAAAACTGCGGTAAGATTACAAAAATCCCGTCAAAGACTTTGACTTTTCTGGCTTCGTCTTCAGAGATCAAAACTTCGTGAATTTTCTCGCCCGGCCTTATGCCGATAATCTTAAAAGTGCATTCCGGATCAATAGCCCTAGCCAGGTCAACTATCTTCATTGAAGGTATTTTTGGCACAAAAATCTCTCCGCCCGCTGACTCTTCTAAAGCTTTGATCACCAAATCTACGCTTTGCTCCAAAGTAATCCAAAACCTGCTCATCCGTTCATCGGTTATGCTGAATTGTTTTATCCCGCCCTTTTTAAAATTCAGAAATAAAGGAATAACGCTGCCGCGCGAACCGACTACATTGCCATACCTGACCACGGAAAATTTCACTGTTTTTCCGGCATAAGCATTTGCCGATACGAATATTTTTTCGGCTACCAGTTTAGTCGCTCCGTAAAGATTAATCGGGTTAACCGCCTTATCGGTTGAAAGAGCGACTACCTTCTCTACTCCGGCATCAATTGCCGCGTCAACAATATTGTCTGCGCCGTCAACATTGGTTTTAACTGCTTCGGTAGGGTTATATTCCAAAGCCGGAACCTGTTTTAAGGCGGCAGCATGAACTACATAATCAACCTTTTCAAAAGCCCGGAAAAGGCGGTATTTATCCCGGACATCCCCCAGAAAGAATCTAATCGGATACTTTTCGCCGGGAAAAACCTTAGCCATCTCTGACTGTTTATACTCGTCACGGCTTAGAATAATTACTTTTTTAGGTTTATACCTCTTAAACAATATCTCGGTAAATTTTTTTCCGAATGAACCGGTGCCTCCGGTAACTAAAATGGTCTTTTCGTTCAACATTTTATTTTCCTCCTTCTCTAACTAAATTATAAACAGGCATAAAATCATTATGATAGGGCGAACTTTTATCTAATAAAGATCTCAAGGATATCTTTGGTCTAAACGGCAGGATTTTATTAACCAAATGCTTAAGCAAATTTTTAGCCGCCGACTGCCTACCATATGTAGCTTGGAATTTAGTAACCAAACAGCGATTAAGATGTCCCCAGAAACCTTTTTTAATTATCTGTTCTACGTCAGCTTCTGAAACTGAATCCATCTTAACCAGGCTTTTCACTAAGGTCTGGCGAAACTTCTGATAAGACAAACCCCAATTCGGGCTGGTAACCCAATCGAAAGCCAGGGGCATAAGGTAGCGGCGGCGGTGTATCTGGCGGATGAGGTATAAACAATCCAACTCTTTAGCCTTTGTTTGCATAACTGAAAGGCATCCTGGCAAAACTTCTCCGGCGAAAGTCTGATCCGGCATAGAATCTGAATATTGCCAGATTTCTTTCCAAACTTGCGAACGGTAAACACAGTATATAGTTACTGAATAATCATCAAGATAACTCCGAAGACGCTGGCAGGCAGTATCGCCTTCAATTTTCGGCAAGCGGTCATATTTACCTAAAGAAAGGAATTCTCCGTATGGACCATCGCTTCTTAACTCAAAAACTGCTCCTAAACCATGGGCTATGCCATATTGGGGATTAGCTTCCAAAAATCTAACGCATTTTTCTAAAGCGCCAATGACTAAGAATCCTCCATCCGTGATACAAGCTGTATAAGGCGTCTCTATGTATGGAAGAAGCTTCTGGTGGCAAGCAGCTACGGAAAGTCCGGGATATTGATAATACTTAATCTTAAGTTTTCCCTCAAAAGATTTTAACGTGGCTTTAGTTACTTCCAGATGGCTAGCATCGCTGGAATCGCCGATGCAAAGCCAATATTTATATCCGCTCTGCCAATAATAAGTAAGCAGGCGCTTTAAAAAATCCGAACGGTTTTTAGTGGCTATAACTATGCTAAGCATAGAAAAAAATTTTTGCTTTTTCGGGATAATCCGTACAAAGCAATAAATTGGGACTATCCCAATCTTTTAAAACCTTTTTATATTCGCACCAAGCCGATTGGTATGGACGCTGATGTAGCTCCGGAGAAACAATACAAACTGGTTTTCCTTGCTTGAGATGTTTTTTTACTACTTTTTCATCTATCCAGGGCTGGCTTAATTCATCCAGCCACACCCCTTTAGCCTGTTTATAAAAAGAAGGAGTTGTCTCAAATTCGCTCTGCCGGGTAAATACCTTAATATTTCTCTTTGCATAGTGCCAAGCATCAGGAACTGACATATCAAAAACAAAATAATTAGTGATGGAAAATTTCTTTAGAGTTTCCTTAAGTAAACCCGCTAAACCATCGGCTTTGATATTGATAGCCAACACTGAATTTCTGCCTTCTTTTTTATACCAAGCCAGAAACTTTTTAAAATCTGGGCTGCTGGAATTAGCCAAGTCATGGGAAATAACCAGCTTTCCTTTATAATCACGGATATCCGTCTCAATCCCAAAACCGGCTTGCCAGGCCCGGCGAAAAGCCGCTATGCTGTTGGCTTCCAAACTTTTTTTAGTTAATCCGCGGTGAGCTAAAAACTTCATATTTTTATATTATGCACCTGGCAAAATTTCTTTATTCTGGTTTTCTGGCGCTGTTTAAAATGCTGCCACCTTAATTTAGCGTAAAACTTGGCATTATAAAGCTTGTATGGCCAGGGATCCGGGTCAAAACGCATTTCTAACTCTTTAGGATTGCGTTTAGCCAAACTTACCAGCGAATGCCGCCAGCTTAAGGTTTCCAGCTTGCTGTAAGGGTTAAAACGCACAATCGCCCCTTCTTTCCAGATGCGGCGGGAAATTTCCGCGTCTTCATCCTGATTCCAGAAATAATCCTCATTCCACGGCACAACTTTCCAGAGCGAACGTTTGAATATCCCTACACTGCCGGTCATAACCGCCCGGTAATCCCAGTCGTCATCATACAAACCCATCACTGTTTGATGCATTCCCCGGTGCGAGGCAGTCAGGAAAGGCCAGCTCTGTGCAGGCGCTTTTAAATCGTAAGAATGCAGGCACCAGTCAAATGTCCTGAAATTTGTGCCTTTAATCACCATCTCACAGCTTAAAGCATCAAAATAGTTGCCATATTTTTTCATCCCTTCATACCAGCCGGGAGTATAAAGCAGGCGGTCGTGGCCGATAACTATATTTTCATAACGCGAATTTTCCGCGATGATATTTTTCTTTTTGGTTATCCAGCCCTTATCGTCCTTCTCGGAAAAATGAATGTAGCAAAAATCCGGCTCTTTGCGGTCAAAATAAGTCCCGCAGATAATAATCTCGTAGTGAGGCACGCCTAAATTGCGTATGGTTTGTAAAATCATTTCTACGTTATGGTTCCTTTGGCCGCGGGTAATCATGCCAAAAGTCCAGCTGTCCATCGTGTCATTAGCGGCTAATGCCGGCCGGGTCTTTTCAATAACAAAAATAGTTTCTTTTTGGGTTTTCTCTTCTTTTACAATCTTTAAAGCCTGTTTGGGGAAGAATCTGGAGACCAAACCTTTTAGCTCTTTTATAATTTGCTCGCTCTGCACGGTAATGATAATAAACCCTCCAACCTTAACCGCGTAAAACCATTCTTTCAAAAGTATTGGGTAATATTTAGTAGCTTGGAAAATATCCCAGTCAGCTAAAACATAATCTGCGGACTCCGGCTTAACTAAAGAGTTGATCCGGTAGAGATTGTCCGGCTTATGGCGATAAACCCATTGGTGGCGTCCTTTCGGATTTTCGCCGGCAAAAACGCCGTTGCCCCGGCAATATTCTGAAACTATTTTTTCCTGCTCATCCATATTTTTGCTGTTGTTTAAACGGTAATCTCCTTTTTGGCCACCTTCTCCTGAAAATACCGTAAATCTTCTGGGCTGCCCATGCCATACATTTTGTCTATGGCAATATCATAGGTATAAATCTTTTTTCCTTCTAAAATCAGCTCATTGTAAGCCGGGCAGACATAAAACTCATTGTTATGCCGGATATTTTTCAAAATCATATTCTGTGCTGCCCGGACAAAATCCGCCCCCTTTCTAAAATAATAAAGGCCGACTGTGGCATTATGGGAGATAACTATTTTCTCGGCAGTTTCAATAACTCTGCCTTCTTGGTTCAAGCGGGCATAACTCCATTTGGGGTGGCTGGATTTAAAGCACATAATCAGGCCGTCTTTTTCTCCCTCACGGGCTTGAGCGATAAAATCGTTGATATCATTCTTCATATACTGGTCGGCATTAGCAATCAAAAGGTCATTGTCATTGTTGATATATTCTATGGCGCTTAACACCGAACAGGCTGCTCCTTCGGT
>CAZNWL010000008.1:7067-15156 GCA_964577045.1 uncultured Planctomycetia bacterium
TTTTAATACATTATATAAATCATACTTCTCAAAATGCTGGCGTTTGCAGATAAAAACGAATTTATGGTCGCATTTTGGCTTTAAATTATTGACTACTATCTCAATCATGGTTTTTTCACCGATATCAATCAAAGGCTTAGGGAAAGCAAATCCGGCTTTCTGAAAAGGTTTTCCTTCTCCGGCCATGGGCACGACAATTGTCAACACCTTATCCATAACTACACCCTCCTTAAACTAAGCGGTTCGCTGACGCTGCAGGTGTTTAAAAATACTTCTAAATCCTGCGGCGTACCTAAACCCCAGACCTGGGGAATAAAAGCAGCCTGGACTTTCAAACCTTTTCTGATTAAGCGATCATAGATAGGGGCGACGTAAAACTCTTTTTTTCCTTCTGAACCGGTTAAATCATTTTTGCGGATGACTTCCTCTACTTCCTGCAAGAAATATCTCCCTTGGGAAAAATAATAAGCTCCGATATTAGCTTTTGCCCCCTGCTTCATCAGTTCTACGTCTTTTTCGCCTACGGCTTCGATGTAATTTCTTTTTTTAATCAAAGAGTAACTCCAGCGGGCAATTCCGTCATCCGGAGGCAGGAAAACCGGAATAACCCCCACAGTATCAGCATCTTTATTTTTTATGCTTTCCGCGAGAAAACTTCCGTCAAAAAAATGGTCCGAATCCGAAACTATCAACTCATCGTCAGGGTCAATAAAGCCTCTGGCCGCATAAGCCGTCTCGGCCGCACCCCTAGTAACTTTATTAAGCTTGATAATATTCACCTCTTTAGAATAAATCTCCCGTAAACCATCGGCAATTCCAAAATCCCGGTCATGCTCGGCTAAAATTACGAAAGTTAAATCAGGCATCGCTACCGGAAAAGGCAAAGATCCGGTTGCCCAGCAAACCATCGGGATATTTCTTATCCGGATAAAGGGCTTAGGCCGGTTATATTCGGGATTTTTACCAGAAACTTCCTTAAAGCGGGTGCCTAAACCAGCCATAGGAACTACTACTTTCATAAATTGCTCCTTAAGATAAAAACTTATCGTCTTTAACCGAAGGGATTTTCACCACTGCCGTATAACCCGGCTCTAAACACTCAAAATCAACCGCTTCGTTCTTCTCAATTAAAATAATATCGCCTTCTTTGAAAATTCTTCCTTCAATTTTATACTCGCCGCTGATGATAACGGTTATTTCCTCGGCGCGCTTGTGAAAATGCCTCTGGTCTTTATCGCCTTTTTTGTATTTTTTTACCCCAAACTCAAAATCTTTAGTTTGAATAATCACCGGTTGAAAATCCCCCACCATCCAGCCCCGGATAAACTTATCTAAACGAAAAAGTTTCATAAAAGCTCCTTAAATAAGGAAAGGTTTACGTCGCTGGTGCCGTTGACCTCATAAACTTCTGCTCCGCTGGCTTTGGCGGCTTTAATCCCGTGCGGCGCATCTTCCACAATGATACATTCCTGCGGCTTAACTCCTAAAGCCTCAAAGGCGCGGATAAAGATTTCCGGCGAAGGCTTGGGATTTTTAATTTCATCGTTTCCGATAATCACGTCAAAAAAATCAAAAAGCTGAGCGGATTTAAGCATCAAATGCAAAGTCTCTTTGACTGAATTTGAGCAACAGGCAAGTTTATATCCTTTGTCTTTCAGGTGTTTTAAAAGAATGAGCTTAGAATAATCCGGTAGGCAATAGGCCGGGATAGACTGAATAGTGTATTTCTGCTTGGTAGTGTTGATAAACTCCCTTAAACCTCGCGGCAGCCGACCGCTTGACTCTAAAGCCTCAATTTTTTTTCTGGTCGGCAAACCATTAAAAAAAGCGATGTGCTCATCCCAGCTGATTTGCTCGCCGAAAAGCTTCAAAACTTTGTTCAGGACTTCGTAATGCACATTAGGCATCTCTACTAAAACTCCGTCCAGGTCAAAAATAACCGCTTTAATTCTTTTTTCCATAACTCACCTTTTTAATTCCGCGCAAACAATACTTTTGGTTGGCTCAACCGGCGAGCCTTTGAACTGGCTAAGCGCTTCCGGATTTTTTTCCTCAACCCAGCCAAGTTTTCCCGCATCCTTAAAAAACCTTTCGCTAACCAGAGACAAACCGCTGGCTGAAACTAAAGACCGCCATTCTTTTAAAGTGTATTCTTTATACAAAGCCCAGAGGCCTCTGGAATCCTGTAAAGCGCAGATTCCCCGGCCGCTAAAGGGCAAAGTTATCAATAAAGAACCGTTGGGAGACAAAATCCGGGCTATTTCTTTTATGGCCTTACGGTCTTCAAAGCATTCTGCGTAAACCGGAAATACTCCGGGATAATCTTTAGGTCGTTTAAATACCGTCCCTTTTGACTTATCGGGCTGAAAAGCGTCAAAACCGAAATGTTCCAGGGTCGAAATTAAAAATATTAAATCGAAGCTATCGTCGGAAAATCCGGTATCTCGGGCATCGGCTTGGCGAAAATTATAATATTCGCTGATATCAAAGCCTAAACTCGTAAACCTGCTCTTGACCCGGTTTAAATCCACGATGTCTAACCCCGAAAGCTGGCAATGAGCAAGCTGCTTTAATTTAACTTGAGCTAAAACCAAACTTAAATCTGCCAGGCACAGCCCAATCTCTAATATTTTTTTCTGCCCTTGATAGCACGAAAGAGCCCAGGGAACCTCTATACACCTTTCGTCATGTCCGGGAAACCAAGGTTTAGGCTCTGGCCTAAAATCATTCGGCCAGATTCCCTTTTCGATATTTCCCATTATTTCGGAAAAATATTCCTTAACCGCTACGTTTACCATTAAATCTTGCTTTCCTTGGCTAAAAACGAGCGATGCCTTTCTAAATCCGCATCAACCATCATCTTGACTAACTGGTCAAAGGAAGTTTGCGGCTTCCAGCCCAGCTTACGTTTAGCTTTAGCGCAGTTGCCGCGCAGTTCGTGAATTTCAGCCGGCCGGTAAAACTTTTCCTCGCTAACCACGTAATCGTGGTAATCCAAACCTACGTGGCCAAAAGCCAATTCTAAAAACTCCCTGACTGAATGGGTTTCCTCCATAGCCACCACATAATCATCAGGCTCATCCTGCTGCAGCATCATCCACATCGCTTTGATATAGTCTCCGGCAAAACCCCAATCGCGCTTAGCCTCTAAATTCCCTAAGGACAGCTTCTTATCTAAACCCAAACTTATCCTGGCAACGGCATTGGTTATTTTACGGGTTACGAATTCAAAGCCTCTGCGGGGTGATTCATGGTTAAAAAGAATCCCGGACAAAGCATACATATTATAAGCCTCGCGGTAATTACGGGTTAAATGATAACCCGCTACCTTGGAAATGCCGTAGGGCGAGCGGGGGTAAAAATGGGTGTGCTCATCCTGCGGCGATTTTTCCGCCAAGCCGAACATTTCCGAAGAGGCGGCAAAATAAAAGCGGCAGTGCGGAGCTTTCTCCTTAATCGCCGATAAACAATAATGAGTGCCGTTAAGGTTAGTGTTAATTGTAGAAAACTCGTCTTCAAAAGAATAACTGACAAAACTCTGCGCGGCTAAATGATAACATTCATCAGGCATAACTTTTTCCACCACCTTAAAGATACTGGCATAGTTCTCTAAAGATGCCGAATGCAAAGTCAATTTATCCAAAATATGTTTTATCCTCGAAAGGCGGTGTTCGACATCTTCCAAGGCTACCCTCCGGACAATCCCGTGGACTTGGTAACCCTTGCTTAACAAAAATTCGGCTAAATACGAACCATCCTGGCCGGTGATTCCGGTAATCAAAGCTTTTTTTGCTGGCATATTTTCCTCCAAACTGTCTTGACTAAATTATTAATTCTTTTTTAACCCGTAAATTGTATGCTTAACCCATGACGCATAACGAATCAAAGTCACCAACATCAGAAAAGGAAAAACATCAATTTTCTCTTTATCTTCAAGCCGCAATAAGGGCTGGATAAATTCAACCCGCAAAGGATGGACAAACGATTTTAATCTACGCTCTAAACTCCAGGAAGGGGAATATTTGCTATATATCTCCCAGTCGCTGCGGCCATAGCCATTCCAGCGGTATAAGACTTGCGCCAGGCTTTCGGACCCGATTTCCCAGACAAAAGCATCGGCTATGGCAAAAGAATGCCCCAATTTCGCCAGCCGGTCGCAAAGGTCAGAATCGTCGCTCCAGCCCATTTTAGAATCATAGAGGTATTCTTTTAAAATATCGGCTAAAAACAAGGTGGGAGTTCCGATGACCGGGCGTTCGCCGGGATAAAACCTTGCCCGTTTATACAAATCCATGGCTTTAGCTAAATAACTAGCCTGTGTATCCTTCAAATAAGTAACCGCGGAAACGCCGGTGTATTTTTTATCAATAAGGCATTTAAGCATTTTGGCTAAAGCCTCATCCGGCAAAACATTGTCGCTGCCGCAATTAAGAATATACTTGCCTTTGGTTTTGGCTATGCCGATATTCCTGGCATAGGCTAATCCTTTGCGCGGATCGGTTAAAATCGTATCGGCATAGTTAGAAGCGATTTGACGCGTGCGGTCAGTCGAAGAAGCGTCAACCACCACTATCTCGCCGACATTATTGCTCCGCAAAGATACCAAGCATTCTTCAATAATATTTTCGGCATTCCAGGTGCAGACTACTGCGGAAACTTCTTTTGTGTCGGGATTCATAATTTAGCTGTTTCTCCTAATAAAATATCTTGTAATCCAAAATGCCTAATATAAGATTCATAAAATAGGTCAACTTTTGCACATTCTCTTGCCCGCTGCAAAGAATTACGGGCCTCCTGATTATTTCCCTTCTGCTGGTGGTATTTGGACAAACAATAATGGGCAAAAACTTGAGTCGGATAATTATAGATGATGTCGCTAAAATCCCGGAAGGCCTGTTCTAACCTGCCGCGGCCCGAGAGATTACGGTTGTTTAAAAAGTTAAGTTCTAAATTCGCCCGGTAGTTACGCTGGATAACTTCTTCGGCAGTAAAATTTTCCGTAGTTAAAGCATTGTGTAAAAGCGGCCGCGGGTCTTTAATCGTATCTTCGCTTTCCTTAATATAGCCTTTTTCCACGCAGATTTTATAAATTTCTGTACCCGGATATGGCTGGCAGCTGTAAAAACCGCACCAGTCCAGATCAAGCTTGCGGGCAAAATCAATGGTCTGGTCAATATGCTCTAACTTTTCAAAAGGAAATCCCGTGACAAAGGCTCCGAAAATGCTTTTATCTTTGGTAACTTTGCGCACTATCTGCACGGCTTTTTCTGACTGCTCAACAGTCAATGGTTTGTGCATTTTCCTTAAAATCTCATTGCTTCCCGATTCAAAAGACATCTCGAAATACAGAAGCCCGGATTCTAAGCAAAGCTGGACTATCTCTTCGGTAATAGTGATAACCTGCAGGCCGCAGCCGTACCATTTGATTTTGAGTTTTTTAAGCTCCTTTAAAAATTCAACAAATCTTTTCTGGTTAACGTTAATGCTTTCATCCAGAAAGAATAAAGTATTAATCCCGTATTTGGATTTTAACTGTTTTATTTCGGCGATAATTTCAGCAATGCTGCGGTAACGGATGCCGTCTCCCCATAAAAGCCGGGTAGAGCAAAAGGCGCATTTAAAAGGGCAACCCCGCGAAGTAGCCAGAGAAGTCAACCTCACCGGATAAGGAACCGGAGCATATCTCTCGGGAATTCTTACACAATAAGTAGCGTATAAGTCCATTAAAAAGTTACTGCGGTCTACGCGCGGTATACGGTCAAGGTTTTCCACAAAAGCACAAGAGTTGGAAATAATCCGGCCGCCTTTACGGTAAATCAGGCTGCCTACGGCTTCAACCTTACGCTTGCCTAATATATATTCAATAAACTGCCTGAAAGGCTCTTCTCCTTCGCCTTTTACGATATAATCCAAATTCTTATTGCTAAAGGCCCGCTGATAAGAGTAAGAAGCATAAGCTCCGCCCATCAGGGTGATTATCTTTCCCTCAACCGCTTTGGCTAAATCCACAAATTTAAGGGCAGAATTTCCGCTGAACTCAAAAAGAGCCGAAACTCCCACGATATCCGGAGAAAAACTTTTTATTTTTTCCCTCACCATACCCCAGAGATGTTCCATATTTACCTTATTGGTTTTTAAAATTTCGCTGACTGCTTCGGCATTAGCATCGTAAACCTCAATCTCCACATTAGCGAAGCTCTCCTTGATATAAGCCGAAAGGCTGCCCAAGCCTAAAGGCGGCTGGACAAATTGAGAACGGTTCTTAATGTTTTCCAAATCATAGCGGTCTTCGGAAAAGAAAAGAAAAAAAGGATTAATCAGCAATACTCTCAAATTCTTATCCATATATTTTTTCCCAGCAAGCCTTTAGAATCAAAGCATCGTAAAGGGCATTGTGGCGCTGGCCTTCTATATCGGCTCCGCAGAAGCTCACGCGGTCAATATGCGAATCGATGCCGTGCATTAAAAAAACGGTTTCCATATCCAGATGCCGCTCATGGTCAATCTGTTTGGGCCGGTTTCCCCGCACTTCCCGTAAAGTGTTTTTACCTTCGGGCTTTGCCCAGAGGTTAAACAACAAAGTGCTGTCTAAGCCTTTACCCGGGCAAACCAGCTGAATAGGCTGGCTTCCGGCAACCTGGATAAACCAATCTTCAATAATCTTCTTGGCTTCCTGGGAGCTGACTGCCTCGCCTTTAAGCAGGTTCAAAATGTTTCTCTCTATCCAGGGGGTAACCTGACTCCGGTCGTAGTCGTTTAGTTCCAAATAGAGAGTTTTACCGCATTCGCTGACCATGCCGATAGAAATCAAGCTGGTATTCTGCCCTCCGCCGGTAAATTCCGTATCAAAAAAAATCTTCTTCATCGGCGGGATTTTTTTAACTTTGTATTTAGAAAAATAAAACTCCAGCATTTCTAAATCTTCTGGCGTATCCAAATCTACGGATTTATAGCGCGGCATACAATAAGGCCGGGATTTTTCAGGCATCCAGGTTTTTTGCGCTAAAAAAGCCTCTGTTTTTATCCAGCTCATTGAGCCGTTATCAATAAAAAGCTTAGAAACATCTTGCGTGCGCACTGTGGTAATATTTTCAAAATTAACCATTGCCTTAAGGTAGCCTTGAGCGTCAATTTTTTGCGCCGAATAATACTGGTTATTATCGGTTACTCCGATTACCGCTTCTGTATCCGGGCTTTCGGCAAGTATCTGATAAGCCTGTTTTATATCCCCGGCATCGCGCATAGGCGCGGTAGCCCAAAGCAGGCAAAGGTTATCGTAAAGCCGGCCTTGTTTTTTCATCTCTTCCAAAACATGCAGGCAGACATCGTTAAGGCTCGCCTGTTCAGAAACCAAACTCTTTGGCCGGCGAAAAGGAATATCTATATTTTCTTTGCGGCAGATAGCAAAAACTTCCGGGGAATCGGTAGAAATAATAATATCGGAAAATAGATTGGATTCCTTTGCCGCTTCGTAACTATAAAGAAACATCGGCTTGCCGAAAAAACTGAAAAAATTCTTGCGGGGTATCCGCCTTGAATCTTCTTTAACCGGAATAATCGCAATGTTTTTCATAAGATTCCTCTAAGGAACTGCTCTGGGGGCCGTTTATCTTTTCCCAGTCAGAATCGCTGAATAACTGGTTCAGGGAAAAACAGGAACCTTTCAAGTTCAGCAGATAACAGCTTATTTTTTTCGCTTTTATTAAAGGGTATGCCCATTTAATTTTATCTTTAAGCTTTCCTTCAAATTCACGATATGGGTTATCCAGATTAGATACCACATAAATTACGCCGGTATCATTCTCCAGCGGCCTCGCCTGAAACGGGCTGTAAATTTTATAAGTAACCTCATCTTTATCTAAAACTTCCCGCGCTAAAGCGCTGACTGCCGCTTTCTCTTCCTGTGAATCATCAGTTAAAAAAACAGGCTTTTTATTTTTATCCAAGGTCATTTCAATAAAACGGCTCTGATGGCTTACTCTCAAACGGGAAAGTTTCTGAAAATTATGTTCGGTTTTTCTCGCGATAAAATCGCCAATCACCAACACATCAATATCATTGCAGAGATAACACAAAATAGCATCCTGGG
>CAZNWL010000009.1:0-7208 GCA_964577045.1 uncultured Planctomycetia bacterium
AGGGGGTTGCGGCATTCATCATCAAAATCGCGTAGGAAACACCTTCGGGGTATCCTCCCCAAAGGCGGATAACCGAAGTGAGCAAGCCGCAACCTACTCCGAAAATAATCTGCCCTTTTCTAGTCAAGGGAGAACTAACGTAATCGGTAGCCATGAAAAACGCGCCCAGGACCAAGCCGCCGGATAAAATATGAAACAACCAATCTCCCTTGAATAAACCTTGGGGGCCGAATATCCAAGTAAAAAGCGCGACTGTGAATATATAAGTTAAAGGAATGTGCCAGGAGATATATTTTTTCAATAATAAAAAAACTGCCCCTATAATCAACGCTAAAATACATACCTCGCCGATACAGCCACTGTGCCGGCCTAAAAATAAATCCAAGTAAGAAACCGTAAGCGGCTTTCCTTCTTTGATTAAAACCAGCGGGGTTGCGGAAGTAATGGCGTCATAGGTAAAATTAGTCATATATTTTGGCCAGGAAGCCATAAGGAATACCCTTCCGACCAAGGCTGGATTAAAAATATTCTGGCCCAAGCCGCCGAATACCTGCTTGCCGATAGCCACCGCGAAAAAAGAACCGATAACCGTCAACCACCACGGGCTAGTAGAAGGAAGGTTATAAGCCAGCAATAATCCGGTAAGCGCAGCGCTTCCATCGGATATGGTAATCTTTCGTTTGGTAAAAAATTGTAAACACGCTTCGGTGATTACGGCGCTTAAAACTCCTAAGCATATTACCCATAAGGCGCGGCTGCCAAAAATCAATATCCCGGCAACCCCCGAAGGCAGGAGGCTCACAAACACCAGCCACATAATTCTTTCCAGCGATTCGTTGGTATAAATATGCGGGGCAGAAGAAACTATAAGTTTTTTCATTTTAAATATTTTTTAATTTCCTTTGCCTTTAGTTTAACCGAATTAATCACAGCCTTGGAAGAAATAGTCGCTCCACTTATGGCAGAAACTTCCGATAAGCCTTCGATTGATTTTTTTGCAAATTGGCCGGTGAATGCCTTTTCGCTAACGCGCGTGCCGAGCCCCGGAGTTTCATTTTGGCTGATTACCTTTATGGCCACTATTTCGCCTGTCGGCAACATTCCCACCATAGTTTCGATGGCGCTGGAGTAACCTTTGCCTTGCGCGCTAAATACGATACCCGCTAATCTGTCTTTATTATCTAAACCCTTATAATACAGAACTTCACCGCTATCTTCCGTTACTGGTTCGAAACGGCTGGCTAAAGGCAGAACCTGTTTTAAACTTGTCTCGATTTCTGTCTGGGCTTGAGCTTCAATGCGAAATTTGGTAAGGGTGTAAACTCCCGCTAAAAGCGCGCTGGCCACTAAACAGATGCTCGAAAGTATTAAACTGTATTTGATCGCTTCTTTCATTTGGGAAGTTCAATTTTTGCGCGTTTTATAGACTGCAAGAGGCGCCTGTTAGTCGGGCAAACATAGCTGCATACGCCGCATTCGATACAGTCTTTCGCGCCGTAAGCCAGGGTTTGGTCCCAACGTTGGTTTCGGGAAGATATATCGATTAAAGTAGGCATAAGCCAAACCGGGCATTCCCGGATACAGGAGCCGCAACGGATACAAGGGCCTTCCTCGCCCAGAGAAACGTCCCCGCTTAAAAATACAAAACCTCCGGAGCTTTTCAAAATCGGATAATCGAGGCTGTCTAAAGCAATTCCCATCATCGGGCCGCCGCAGATTATTTTTTCCGGCTCTTTGCGAAATTCAAGAATCTTTTGCTCAAACAACTCCCTAAGCGACGTGCCAACCTTAAGCCAAATATTTTTTGGTGCAACTAAAGCCTCGCCGCAAAAACTTACTAAGCGTTCGATTAAAGGCTTGGAACAATAAACCGCCTCATATATCGCAAAACACGTCCCTACGTTATGCACCAGGCACCCTACATCCAGCGGAAGTTTTCCTGAAGGGACTTTACGGCCGCAAGTATTATAAATCAGCTGTTTTTCCGACCCTTGCGGATATTCGTGGGGCAGTATTGCCGCTTCCAGCGGTGGCAAGTTAAATTTTTTGGTATTAATGTATAAGTTCAGTTGTTTTACCACATCGGCCTTATTCTCTTCGATGGCAAAAATTACCTTGCTCGGCTCAATAATGCGGCAAATAATCTCTATGCCCAAAAAAATCTGCTTTAGGTTTTCCAGCATTAAACGGTGGTCGCAAGCAAGATAGGGCTCGCACTCGCAACCGTTGATAATCAAAGTAATGATTTTTTTGGGAGGTTTAAGCTTAACGTGGGTGGGAAAAGCTGCGCCGCCCATACCGACAATACCAGCTTGGGCAATGCGGGACAGAAGCTCATCTTTCTTAAGGCTTTTTACTTCTAGGTGAGGAGTGTATTGTTTAGGCGAACCAGTAGTCTCCAGAATCACCGTTTCCGCCCTTTGCAAAACCGGATGGTTGTAATGCTCGATACTAACTACCTTTGCGCTGGCCGGAGCATGTAAGTTAGAAGAAATATGGCCGTCGGCTTCGGCAATCAATTGGCCTTCCTCTACTAAATCAGAAGCTTTCACGCAAAGTTTTGCCGGATTTCCGGTATGTTGGGAAAGCGGTAGATAGAGTTTTTTCGGCGTCAAAAACTTGTCGCTAGGCTTTAAGCTTTGCGGTTCTTTATGTCCGGCTATCGTAATCATCGGAGAAAATAAGCCCTGTTAGAGAACTTCGTTATTTGCATAGTTTTTTTCTAACAGGGTAAAAATTATGGAAAAAAGGAAGCCAATTATACCAACAGAAACGATGATTGTAAAGGGAGTAAAGATATCGGCTAATACCGAGGCGCAAATCATAGCGATTAAAAATCCTAAATGCGAAGTGAACTCCAAGCCGCTAAAAATCCTCCCCAGAAGATTCTTGTCGCTTTCGCGGTGAATCAAAGCATTAACTCCGATAAATGCCGGAGAAATCAAAAGGCCCTGAATAAAAGCCAAAATAACTGCGTAGCTGGCCAAAGGATAGGCTCTTAAAAACGAAACAAAAAAGATGACAAAAATTGAAGAAAGCAAAACCGCCCAATTAATTATCCGGCGGATAGAAAATTTATGGGCAACTCTGCCATATAAAAGGCTCCCTAAAAATATGCCGCCCCCCAAAGATACCGCGGTAAAACCGACGTCTTTAGTGACTGAAGAAAGGGTATGCTGAATGAAACGGATAAAAACCACGTATAAAGCGCCGATATAAGAAAATAAAAAGAAGAATATTTTAAAAGCGTATTTAGTTTCGCTGGAACGAAAAATATAGCGCACGCCTTCGCGCAGTTCGTGAATGAAGGATTTTTTTACTCTCTCAACCACATTTTTACCGATATCCAAAATATCTTTAGCTAAAAATTTTCCGCTGTCTTTAACCGCAATAAAATATATCGACACTGCAGAAATAAGAAAGGTGGCGGAATCAACAAGAAAGGCATTATTAAAACCATATTTCTCTACTAGAATACCGCCTAAGCCTAGGCCTAGGACTGCAGCAACTGTGGCGGTATTGGATATCAACGAATTGGCCATAAAAATATCGTCTTTATCCACCGCTTGAGGCAAAAAAGCCATTTTAGCAGGAATGAAGAAGCGGCCGGCGCTGAAGGAAAGAAAAATAAGTATATATAAAGGCACTAACGAGTTGAATTCAAGAAAAAACAACGGAATCAGCAAGATAAAAATACTCCTTAATAAGTCGCAAATATACAGGGTTTTACGCTTATTCCAACGGTCGATATAAACGCCGGATATCGGAGAAACGATAAAAACCGGTATAATTGCCATGCTCATTACTACGGCTAAATGCGCCGAAGAAGCCGAAGCTTTACTGACTAAACCCACCAAGGCAATCTGGGTAAGCCGGTCGCCGAACTGCGAAATTATCTGGCCAAACCAGAGCAGAAAGAAATTACGTTTTTTTAGAATTTTAAAATATTGCTTTACCATTTTGAATTATTAAGCCGAGGAAGAGAATCGAACTCTTGACCTGCGGTTTACGAAACCGCTGCTCTGCCAACTGAGCTACCTCGGCAATATTTTAGATTTTAGCAGAAATAAGTTCTGCACTCAAGATAAAAAGCTCTTGCTAAAATAATTAAATATTGATAATATTTTATAACTATGGTTTTAGCAACTCCCTACTATTTAATCTACGAACAAAAGCTGCTACGGAATTTAAAAACAATTCAACGTATCCGTAAGCTTTCCGGAGCCAAGTTTGTCTTAGCTTTAAAATGTTTTTCCACCTGGTCGGTATTTGAGCTGATGAAAAAATACCTCGATGGCACAACCAGCAGTTCTCTATACGAAACCCGCCTCGGCTATGAAAAATTCGCCAAAGAAGTGCACGCCTACAGCGTGGCCTTTTCCCAAGAGGAAATCAGCCAAATCAAACACTATGCCGACAAAATTATCTTTAACTCCCTTTCTCAATTAAAAATGTTTTATAAACAACTAGAAGGGCGCCAATTAGGCTTAAGAGTTAACCCGCAAATCAGTTATTCGCCCTTTAAACTGGCTGACCCGGCGAGAAAATTTTCCCGATTAGGCGTATCCGATAAAAAATCGCTCCATAAATCAGCCGGTTTAATTAAGGGGGTAATGTTCCATTTTAACTGCGAAAACGCCGATTTTAAAAACTTTTCGCACAATCTCGACAGGATTGCTCTTGACTATGGGAAGCTTTTGAAAACTTTGGAATGGGTGAGCCTGGGTGGCGGAATTTATTTTACCAAGAACGGATATCCCGTAGAAAAATTTTCCCAAAAAATAAAAAAATTCAGCGAACAATTCAAGATTCAGGTTTATCTCGAACCCGGCGAAGCCGTGGTTACTCAATCCGCTGAATTAGTAACTAAAATTCTAGATATTGTCCATAACGAAATAGACATTGCCATAATTGACGCTTCTACTGAAGCCCATATGCTGGATCTTTTGACTTACAGGACCGAAGCTAAAATACAAACTCCGGAGAATGGCCGGTATAAATATATGGTGGCTGGCCGCTCCTGCCTGGCCGGCGATATTTTCGGAACCTATTGTTTTAAATCGCGGCTTAAACCCGGCATGCTCTTAAAGATTAAAGATGCGGCCGGATATACCATGGTAAAAAAGAACTGGTTTAACGGCTTGAAAATGCCGTCAATCGTAGTCAAAAGGCTTGACGGCTCAATGGACGTCGTCCGTTGCTTCGAATACGAGGATTTTCTAAAGAATTTGTCATAAGGAGGGAATTGCCAGATGAAAAAAAATGTGTTAATCGTCGGTGCCGGCGGGGTTGCCCATGTAGCTGCACATAAGGCTGCGCAAAATAACGATATTTTAGGCGATATCTGCATTGCTTCCCGGACACAAAAGAAATGCGATGATATTATTGAAAGCGTAAAGAGGAAAAAACATATAAAAGACAGCAGTAAAAAACTCTATTCCCGCCACATAGATGCCTTGGATGTTGCGGCGACGGTAAAACTCATTAAAGAAACTAATTCTCAAATCGTAATTAACCTTGCTCAATCATTTATCAATATGTCGCTCCTGGAAGCTTGCATCCAGTCTGGCGCGGCATACCTCGATACGGCTATCCACGAAGAGCCGAACAAAGTCTGTGAAGACCCGCCCTGGTATGCTAACTACGAATGGAAACGCAAGGCCCGCTGCAAAGAAAATAAAATTACCGCTATTTTAGGCGTAGGCTTTGACCCGGGAGTGGTAAACGCCTATTGCGCTTTGGCGGTAAAACACTATTTTGACAAAATTGATACTATTGACATTATGGATGTCAACGTAGGAAATCATGGCAAATATTTTGCCACTAACTTTGACCCGGAAATAAATTTCCGGGAGTTTAAGAAGGTTTGGACTTGGATTGACCGTAAATGGGTATGCGAAAAAGTCCATTCTATAAAAAGAGCCTATGATTTTCCAATAGTCGGAAAGCAACCCATTTATCTAAACGGCCACGACGAACTGCACTCTCTTTCTAAAAATATAGATGCTAACAGTATCCGCTTCTGGATGGGCTTTAGCGACCATTATATAAATGTTTTTACCGTCTTAACCAAGCTTGGCTTGACTTCCGAGAAACCAGTAAAAACCGCCGAGGGCATTGAGGTAGTGCCGCTGAAAGTTTTAAAAGCCATCCTGCCTGACCCGCTTTCGCTTGCCCCTCATTATACCGGTAAAACCTGTATCGGAAACTTAATACACGGCGAAAAAGACGGTAAGGACAAGGTTATATTTATCTATAACATCTGTAACCATGCCCTCTGTTACAAAGAAGTAGGGTCGCAAGCTATTTCTTATACTGCGGGGGTTCCGCCGATAGCTGCGTCCATATTAATTGCCAAGGATATATGGGATGTAAAGGCTATGGTAAATGTCGAAGAGTTAGACCCTGACCCCTTTATAAATTTACTGAATACCATGGGGCTGAAAACTAAAATTTCCCGTAGGGCGGAGCCTTTAGAAGTCCTCCAATTGTTAAGTTAAAAAATTTTAAAAAAAACTCTTGCCAAAAAAATAAAATTGTGATATAAATTAAAATAGATAAAATATTTTATGTTGGTTATTAACAACAAATTAAAAAAATTTGAGGGAAATGGCAAGCGACAAACTTTCCGCGACTGAAGACCGTGCACACGCTGCAGGGGTTCGTTCCAAAAAAGAACCCTTGCATAACCCTACTTCTCTTTTCTGCAAAAATAATCCGGATAAAAAAACAGAAAATATTTTCGGTTATGAATTAGTGCTTGATCTTTCCGGATGCGATTTGGCAGTAATGAGCTCTAAAAAGAAACTTGCTGAATATGTGGATAAACTCTGTAAGTTGATTGACATGAAGAAGTTCGGTAAAGTCCAGCTTCCTTATTTCGGGCTGGACAAACCTCACACTAAAGGCTATTCGCTCCTGCAATTTATAGAAACCAGCTCTATCACCGGCCACTTTTCCGAATACTGGCGTAAAGCTTACATCAATATCTTTTCCTGTAAGGCTTACGACCACAAGCTGGCGGAAAAATTCACCCAGGAATTTTTCAAAGCCGAAAGCATAAAAAGCACCTTCCTCACCCGCTAATTATTTCCAATCCTTGAGGTAACTGCGAAGAAAGCTTCTCGGAAAGTTTTTGCAAAGATACGGGGCTGGTAAAATAAAAAACTGTTTCAATATTTCCTTCCTGGCCAAGCTTTAAGCCATTC
>CAZNWL010000009.1:7218-14976 GCA_964577045.1 uncultured Planctomycetia bacterium
AGCCATTCTTAAAACTTATCTTTACGTGAGGATTGAACCCTTCTGTAAAATAAAGCGGCAAATCTGTCCGGCGCAAGGCCCGCTCTAAAATATGAATTAAATCCAGTTGGGAAAAATAAATCATTTCGCCGTTTTTACGCAAAGTTATTGTTGTCGGGAATTTAGTGGTTTGCATTATCTTATAAACGACCAGGGTAGATTATCGGTTCTTGCCTCTAAATAAGAGCGATAATCCAACCCTTCTTCCTCCATGGACTTCTGCCAAATGCCCCAGGAAAACTTCTCATAGGAACCTTGATAACTTGCCCCCTTTAAGAAAGCCCGGTAGATAACTTTAGAAAACTCTTGCCCGGCGCGGGAAAGAACTGCTTCCAAAATACTGCTTTGGACCGAGGAAAAAGAAACATTAACCCTCCTCTGGCCGGGAAGATTGTGGATAATCTGCTCTTGTTTCTCTTTTAAAACCCCTTCTTCCTGCATAGGGAGTTTTTCGGCTAAAGAAAACGGCTTAGGGATAAAGGCATTTATACTTACGTTTAATTTGAGGCGGCTGGCAGCGGATAAGCGTTTTAAAAGCTCTCCGATAGCCGCCAAATCATCTTCTGACTCCTCAGGAAAACCATACATAAAGTAAATCTTTATCTGTTTGGCCTTTAAACCTTCTAATATTTTTACCGCTTCAAAAATAGCTTTCAAATCGACCTTCTTATTTAACTTTTCGCGTAAAGGCTCTCGCGCAGCCTCAACAGCAACGGTAAGCGAAGTCTTTTTCAGCTTTGAAAGCTTTCCGTAGAGCCGGCCGGCAATGTCAGTCGCCCGCAAAGAGGGTAAAGATAAACCTATGCGGCGGCTGTAGCAAAACTCCGAGCTCAAATCAATCAGTTCCTCAATTTGAGAATAGTCTGAAGCGGAAAGGGCTAAAAAAGAAAAGTTTTCATAGCCGCTGTTCTGGTAAGCGGCCTCTAATATTTTCTGGACTGTTTCCGCTTTTCGCTCCCGATAAGGAGCATAAACCGCTCTGGCTTGGCAAAAACTGCAGGCATTAGGACAACCTCGGGCAATCTCTATCGGTATACGGTCATGAACTATTTCAGTATGGGGAGTCAGCCATTTCTCAAAATAAGATAGTTCTTCTAAATCTTTTAGGTAAACCCGCTTAACTGTCTGGGTAGCGGGCCGATGTATGGCCGGCACATAAAAACCTTCTATTTCAGCTAAAGCTTTAAGCCGTGCGGGTTTGTCTTTGTAGTTGCGCAAGACGCGCACAAAACTTTCTGCCATGGGTTCAAACTCACCCAAATAAAAGACATCGATAAATTCGCCTAAAGGCTCGGGGTTAGCTGCTCCTCCGCCGATGACTATTATATTTCTACGCTGGGAAGCTTTAATCTCTACCCGGCTTAAGGCCAAAATATGCAAAACATTGGTAAAGTTAAGTTCGCAGCCTAAATGAAAGCCCAAAACTTCAAAATCGCTTAAAGCAGTCTTTGTTTCTAGCGAAAACAGCGGCTTATTTTCTTTCTCGAGGTAAGCGGCTAAATCCTCTGCCGGCATAAATGCCCTTTCACAAACTAAATCAGGGTATTGATTAAGCAATCCATAGATAATGTGGGTTCCTAGATTGCTCATCCCGATTTCATAAAGGTCAGGATAACAAAGGCAAAAAGAAACCTTTCCCGAATGCGGTTTTTTTACCACATTCCATTCATTTCCGATATAACGCTGTGGGTGCCGAAAATTCTTAAGGTCGAACATTATTTAGCGGTGAAGGAAATATTAAAGAATATTCCCAGAAGGATAAAGGCGGTCAAGAGATTGCTTCCTCCGTAACTTAAAAAAATCAGCGGTAACCCCACTACTGGCAATACCCCTAAAGCCATTCCGATATTAATAAATAAATGGAAAAATAAAAACATGCTGATTCCTAAACAGAGGAAATTGGCAAATTCATCCCGGACTCTCTGGGCTTCGTATAAGATTTTTTTCAAAATCAACCAATATATGACGATTAAGAATAATGACCCGATAAAACCCCACTCTTCGCCGATAACCGTAAAAATAAAATCGGTGTGGCGCTCGGGAAGAAAATTAAATTGGTTTTGCGTTCCGGAAAGAAAGCCTTTGCCGCCTAATTTTCCCGAACCAATGGCGATTTTTGACTGGATAATGCTATAGCCTGCCCCTAAAGGGTCTAAATTGGGGTTCATAAACACCATGAGACGGCGTTTCTGGTAATCCTTCAAATGGCCCAATAAAAACGGCGAGATTAAAAGCCCAAGGGCAAGCAAAGCAATGAAAAATCGTTTAGGGATACGTGAAAATAATCCCAAGCTGAAAAAAATAAAAATAATGATTAAGGCAGTACCTAAATCCGGCTGAATAAATATCACCAGGGAATTTATGACAATAAAAGTTAGCGGTAAAAAGAATCCGTAAATCAGGCCGCGCGGCGAAGATAAGGAAAAAAACCTGGCTAAAATGATTACCGCCGAAATTTTGGAAAGTTCCGAAGGCTGAAAATTCATCCCGAAAATTTCAATCCACCTTTGCGCTCCCATTACTTTCTTTCCGAAAAAAAGCACTACTATCAATAAAACTAAATTAAGGCCGTAAATAAAATAGGCTAAATCAAAATAAATCCGGTAGTTTATCCTGGCAAAAATTATTAAAGCAACCCAGGAAAGGGCAATCCAGGCTATCTGTTTAGAGAAGATTTTTTGCGGGTCAGTGAATTGGCCAGCCTGATGCAAGCTGCTGTAAATAGAAGCTAAACTCAAAACATTAAGAATCAGGAGGCAAATTATAATTGTTTTTAAGCCTTGGGTGTCGGCGCTCAAAAATTTAAACCTAAAACTTTTCATAACATATTATTTTCAATTACGGTTTTGAGAAAATTATAGGTAACCATCACTGCTTCATAGCTCGCTCCACCGTGTTCGATAAGGACGCCGACGGTATAAGTCTTCCCCTGATAAGTAAAAAATCCGATAAACCAGCCATGTGCCTTTCCTGGATTTTGAGCGGTTCCGGTTTTACCGCTCATTTTAAGGCCTAAACTCTCTAAAATGTTCGCTGTTCCATCCTCGCGCAAAACCACTTCCCGTAAGCCTTGGCGCACTGCCTGCAAATTTTTCTCGGAAATCCCCAAATAAGTTTTGCTGCTGATTCCCGAATCAATCGTATCAACCTTTTTAATGAGGTGAGGACGGACTAAATATCCGCCGTTAGCAAAAACGTTAATAGCCCGAATTACGGCCAAAGGCGTAGTTACTAAATAACCCTGGCCGATGGAAAAATTGACTGTATCGCCGGGATACCACCGAGTGCCAGTTTCTTTTTGTTTCCATTGCACTGTCGGGACAAAACCCGTTTTTTCTGCGGGCAAATCTATGCCGGTAAGCGCGTTAAGCCCGAATTTTTCGGCCCATTTTGAAATTATTTCCGGGCCTAAAATCAAACCTACATTGTAAAAATAGACGTTACAGGAATGCGCTAAAGCTTCATAGAGATTCTGCAACCCATGGGTACTCCAACAGTCAAAACCAACTCTTCCTAAATGGAACTCTCCGTTACAAATAAAACTGGAAGCCGGGGTTATCTTTTTCTCCTCAAGCGCGGCCGTAGCCAGAATCGGCTTAAAAGCCGAGCCAATAGGAAAAGTTGCCTGAAAGGCTCGGTTAAGCAAAGGGCTGTTTGGGTCGGTTAAGGGAATTTTTACGTTTTTGCCGATAACAAAATCATTGGGATTAAATTGGGGGTTTGAGCAAAGAGCAAGGATTTCTCCGTTCTCTGAATCCATTAAAATCAGAACCCCTTTTTCCTGGCCTAAAGCATTATCAGCCGCAAGCTGCAGGCGGCTATCAACGGTGAGAGCGATATCTTTGCCTTTTTGCGGAAGTTGTTCGCCCAAAAACCCCATAATTTTTCCCCGTGAATTAACCTCGATGAGGCTTCCGCCTTCGCTACCACGCAGGTAACTGTCATAAACTTGCTCAATGCCATTGACGCCAACCCGTTCCATAGGGCTGTAACCATAATTTTTAAGCTCTTCGTAAAAAGCTTTGGCTTCTTGAACATACCCCAAAAGATGTGCCAACTGATATGAATTAGGATAGTAACGCTGGGGCCTGGTGACTATAACTACTGCATCGGAAAATTTTTCCTTAATTGCCAAAGCTTTAGCTTTATCGATATCAACGATTATATCCACGGGGCTAAAATAACTCTGAAAGTTTCTCCGGTAATTCTTATCGAGAGTTTTCAGGCTGAAATTGGAAAATTCGCTTAAAGCCTTGAATAACTCATTACGGGAATTTTCGATTTGATAAGGGATTACTCCGATATTAAAAGACGCCCGGTCAAAAGCAATTGCCTGGCCGTTGCGGTCGTAGATTGTTCCCCGCATTGATGATAAAGGAATGACTTTAAGGTAATTATTTTTTGCCCGCTCGAAATAATAGTTTCCCCGGATGATTTGGCACCAAAAAAGTACTGCGGCTAAAATAACTAAGCCGAAGGCATAGGCTCTGCGCAATAACTCCACGGAAAAACTACCGCTGAATATCCTAAAAAAATTCTTTAACATAAGTGATTAACCTAAAAATATAAACTGGGGCCGGCCTTTAATTCTAAAAGATAATCGAGGAAATAATAAAGGCACAGGGATTGAATAAAGAATTGCCATAAAAAAAACGGAGCGACTGAACCGCTGGCTAAGGAATTTACTAAAATATGAATGAGCAGGCTAAAAGCTGCTATCGAACCCTTAGCTATAAAAATCTGCCTTTTCGAGCTTGAAAAAATCCGGTGTAAACGCAAATAATGTATTAGCAAACAAAGCAGCCCAAATTCAAAAAAAGAAAGCGTAAAGCCTCCGTTAAGGAGGTAATCACGGCAATAAGCACTGAAAAAAGCGCTGCTTAAGGCTATTGGCAGCGGCTGGGTCAGGGCTATAACGATTAGGCCGAGAAATATAAACTCTACCGATAAAAAGTAGCCAAAAGGTTTTAGCAAATCCAAAAAAAACAATAGAGAAATAATTAAAAAAATTTTAAAAGCCAGTTTGCTCATTTGACGATATAAACTTTATCGAAAAATCCTTTTTTCTGGGTCAAAGCCACCCCCACATCCCAAAACAGGCTGTTGGGGTCCTTAGTTAGACTCTTTACCTTTCCGATTTCTAGGGGTATGGGGAGTTCGCTGACTTTAAGGCTAACTTGGTCGCCCACGGCTATTGCCTCGGCATCTTCAATATAGAGAACATGCGCGCCGGTTAAAGCGCCTTTAAAAAGACCCAGGTTAGTTTTGCCGATAGATACCGGCGCAGAAAAATCAGGGTCGGAAACCAGCATTAAACGCGAAAAACTTTTTTCAACTTCAACTATTTTTCCTACGAGGTTGCCTTCGGAATCAATGGCAAAAAGGCCTTTTTCTAAACCTTTATCGCTGCCGCCAGAAATAACTACCAAACGCTGCCAAGCTGAAGGTGAAAAAACCAAAACATCGGCTCCGATAAGTTTATACCCCACTCGGGCTTTGAAATCCAGGGCTTTTCGCAGTTGGGTATTTTCGTCGGCCAGGGTTTTATATTCTGCCAACTTAAGCCGAAGAACCGTGGTTTCTTGCTCAAGTTCGGCTATCTTTGCTTGGGTTTTGATATGAGGAGAAAAAAGGCTTTCTGCGGTAAAAAAGATAAGATAATTAATTAGGCTCCTGAACCCTACAAAAAGCAGAACAATACCGGCGAGAATTAATAAAGAAAACTTTACTTTTAGTCTAGAAGGAAGATACAAGGGAAAGCTTTTTTAGAAATTTTGGCTCTTCTAAAATTTTTCCGGTGCCCAAAGCTACGGCAGTCAAAGGGTCATCTGCGACAAAGCAAACCAAGCCGGTTTCTTCGGAAATCAGCTTATCCAACCCTCGCAATAACGCTCCGCCGCCGCAAAGCACTATACCCCTTTCGATGAGGTCGGCGGCTAATTCCGGCGGAGTACGCTCTAAGGTTACTTTAGTGGCTTCTACGATTTCCCGTAAGGGAACTTCTAAAGCGGTCCGAATTTCTTCAGAGTGGACTTTGATAAATTTAGGAAGGCCGGTAATTAAATCGCGGCCTCTTACTTCGATAGTCAGTTCTTCAGCCATGGGCCAAGCAGACCCCACCTTGATTTTTATCTCCTCGGCAGTTCTTTCACCAACCATGAGGTTGTAATTTTTCTTTAAATGCTCGCTGATGGCTGTATCCATTTCATCGCCGCCGATACGGATTGAACGGGCAAAGACTATACCCCCCAGAGATAAAACCGCTATCTCCGTGGTCCCGCCGCCAACATCAATCACCATATTTCCCTGCGGTTCGGCAATAGGCAGCCCCACTCCGATAGCCGCAGCTATCGGCTCTTCAACCGGTATTACCTCGCGGGCTCCGGCGCGGTGCGCCGAATCCTTAACTGCCCGGCGTTCTACTTCGGTTATCCCTGAAGGAACTGCTATTACAATCCGCGGCCCGATAAGCACCCTGCGCGGGTAGGCTTTCTTGATAAAATAACGCAGCATCTCTTCGGTAACACCGAAGTCGGCGATTACGCCGTCTTTCATCGGCCGGATAGCTACGATACTACCGGGAGTTTTACCTAACATTCGCTTAGCCTCTTCGCCGACTGCCAAAGGGACTCCGGTGTCTTTGTAGATAGCTACCACCGAAGGTTCGCAAAGAACTATGCCTTCGCCGCGCAAATACACCAAAGTAGTCGCGGTTCCCAAATCTATGCCAATATCGCTGGAAAAAGTGCCTAAGAGATTGGTGACATTCTTGATAAGTTTATTTATGATTTTTACGGGCTTATTCATGATAGGCTAAAATCATAACAAAGAGTTACTGCTCTGTCAATAGCTTTGGAAAACTGCTCCGCTGGAAGCCGAGCTCACCACTTTGGCATAGCGGCTTAAATATCCGCTAACCTCTTTAGGCGGCTGGATTTTCATCGTTTTTTTGCGGGCCTTGATTTCGGCCTCGCTAAGTTTAACTTCGATTTTCCGTTTAGGTATATCAATGGCGATAGTATCGCCATTCTTTAGATAGGCTAAAAGCCCGCCTCGAGCGGCTTCCGGAGAAATGTGCCCGATACAAGGGCCTTGAGTTCCGCCAGAAAAACGGCCGTCAGTAATTAAAGCTACGTGCCTATGCAGGTTTAAACCTACTATCGCCGAAGTCGGCGCAAGCATTTCCCGCATCCCCGGCCCGCCAGCCGGCCCTTCATAACGGACGACAACGACTTCTCCTTTCTTGACTTTATTTCCTAAAATTGCCGCCATAGCCTCTTCTTCGGAATCAAAAATATTAGCTTTACCGGAAAATTTGAGCATTTGCGGCTCAACTGCCGATTGCTTAACCACCGCGCCTTCGGGCGCAAGGTTTCCAAAAAGCACAGCGATCCCGCCTTCTTTATGATAAGGTTTACTCAACGGGCGAATAACATCTTCATCCGAGACAAAAGCTGCCTTGGCAATCTCTTTTAGGGACTTACCAGAAACCGTCGGATTAGGTTTTAGCTCCTTAACCAACCGCTGTAAAACTGCCGGAATCCCTCCAGCCTGGTCTAAATCCTCCATGAAATATTCTCCTGCTGGCAACAAATGAGAAATATGCGGAGTTTGACGGCTAATCCGGTCGAATTCTTTTAAATCCAAGGTTACTCCGGCTTCTTTGGCAATGGCCATAAGATGCAGAACCGTATTGGTCGAACCGCCTAAAGCCCTGTC
>CAZNWL010000010.1:0-14828 GCA_964577045.1 uncultured Planctomycetia bacterium
TCTATTAGTTGCCTACCTTAGTTTTCCTTCCAAATAGCCTTTTAAATTATCGATGGGGACCCGTTCCTGCTGCATCGTGTCCCTTTGGCGCACCGTCACCTGTTTATCTTCCAGCGATTGCACGTCGACGGTCACGCAGTAAAGCGTGCCTACTTCGTCCTGCCGGCGGTAAAGCTTGCCGATAGCCGCGCTGTCATCGTAAACCGCCGAAACCTTATTTTTTATATCATAAAAAATCTTTTTTGCAAGCTCAACTAATTCCGGCTTATTTTTCAATAAAGGGAAAATTGCCGCGCCATAAGCTGCAAGCGTCGGCTTTATTTTCAACACTGTGCGTAACCGCCCCCTGACCTCTTCCTCGTGGTAAGCATCGCAAATCAGAGCAAAAAAAGTCCGGTCCACTCCAGCGGAAGGCTCAATCACAAAGGGGATAAACTTTTCGTTGGTTTCCGCGTCAAAATAAGAAAGGTCTTTCTTGCTCACCCGGCCGTGTTCGGTTAAATCAAAATCTCCCCGGTTAGCAATGCCTTCCAGTTCGCTCCAACCAAAAGGGAAGTTAAACTCAATGTCCGTGCAGGACTTGGCATAATGGGCTAACTCGTCTTTAGTATGCTCGCGCAGGCGTAAATTCTTTTTTGATAAGCCGATTTTTTCCAGATAAAAGTTAAGCCGCTCATTCACCCAATACTCGTAAGCCTCTTTGGCTTTTTTGGGATGGACAAAATATTCGATTTCCATCTGCTCAAACTCTTTCATACGAAAGATAAAACTTCCAGTAGTCATTTCATTACGAAAAGCTTTGCCGATTTGCGCGATGCCTAAGGGCAGCTTTTTATGCAGCGTATTTAAAACATTGATAAAGTTAACAAAGATGCCTTGGGCAGTTTCCGGGCGTAAATAGGCAAAACTAGGCTCATCTTCGTCGGCGCTTAAATTAGTTTTGAGCATCAGATTGAGTTTGCGCGGCTTATTTTTGGAGATATCGATGTCTTTATGGCATTCGGGGCAGGTATAGATATTTTTATTTTTCTTTTCTAATTTATCCAGGCGGAAGCGTTTTTTACAGCCCGGGCAATCTACCAGTAAGTCGGAAAATCCTTCCAAGTGTCCGGAAGCCCGGAATACGTCTTCGTGCATAATCAGGCTGGCATCCAGCCCGACAACATCTTCGCGGCCTAAAACATAAGTCTCCCACCAGATATCTTTAATCTTCTTTTTCAGCGCCGCGCCCAATGGGCCGTAATCCCAGATGCTGGAAAGCCCTCCATATATTTCCGACCCTCCGAAAATAAAGCCCCTGCGCCGGCAAAACGCCACTATTTTCGACAGTTTATCTTCGGACATAAGGCTATAATTATACCTTAAAATTCATTTTTTTTAAGTATTATTTTGGAGGTTTACTTCTGCTTCCAAGCGTAAGTTTTACCGTCAGAAGCTTCGAACCACCAGCCGCTGGGAGCGCGGTTGTAATCGTCCTGGAAAAATACTTTTTGCGTTTCCGAAACATCTACGCCGTTTTTATCGGCAATCTGTTGATAGATAATCTTACGGTCAGCATTTTCACCGCTCACCAAACTTTCTGCATCCGCCGGAGCGCCGGAACGCGCCTCAAGCAAAGCTTCGCGATTTTCGCCGATGTAACCCTTGTTGAAATAATCTTCTATCTGGGAAGCGCGGGACTTTCTGCGTTCAATAGCCGCCCCGGAATCATTAGCATCAGCCGCATAAGCTTCGTTCAAATTAAAAAGAGCGTTAACCTTTTTCTCGCTACTGCCGTAAATCTGGTCGTTAATCGATTCGGCGTCTTTAGCCACATGCTGATAAACATCAATGCGCATATTGATATCCACCTTGAGCGGCTCTTTTGTTTCAACGTTGACTTTAGCACAGCCGAAAACCGCGAAAGCCAACAAAACCATTCCTACTTTTTTCATTTGCTACCTCCTTGTTCTATTTTTATTTTCTCTTCTATATTTTTTATCCGCGCGTCAGGGTCAGGATGCGAAGATAAATAAAAAGGGATTTTGCCGCGGCCTTTATGTTCTGTTTTGAGTTTTTCAAAAAGCGTAAGCGCAGCTTTGGGGTTATAGCCGGAAGATTTAGTATATTGAAAAGCCAAATCATCGGCCTGTAGTTCATCCTTACGCGAATAACCCAAAGCGACCAAGCCATAAAGCTGGTCGGCC
Organism: uncultured Planctomycetia bacterium; assembly: GCA_964577045.1. Taxonomy (GTDB): domain Bacteria; phylum Omnitrophota; class Gorgyraeia; order Duberdicusellales; family 4484-171; genus JAHKAJ01. Next base: position 2,187 of record CAZNWL010000010.1, read on the forward strand.
ATTTGTTTTGCCTGCACTTGGTCAGGGCTTCTTAGCAGGGTAGCAGTTAAAACACTAAAACCTAAAGTTGCGCCAAGCTTCTTTAAGCTGTGCCGGGCAGAAACGTGGCCAATTTCATGCGCCAGGACAAAGGCTAGCTCGTCCCGGTTCACTTTATCGGCCAACCCCTTATAAACAAAGATATGCCCGCCGGGCATAGACAAAGCATTGACTTCGGGCTCATCGATAAGATAAAAATGGTATTGTAAGTTGCTGCGGTGGCTTGCTTTAGCCAGTGCTTCGCCGGTGCTTTTGATTAAGGTTAGCTGGTCAGAATTGGCAATAATTTTATTCTCCCTAATGAACTGCTCGGCCATAGCATTACCCCAGGAAACTTCTCCTTTCTCGTCAAAAATATACCACTCGTTTCTTCCGGTTACCGGATTGTAAACCGAGACACAACCCGAAAGTAGAACTAAAACAATAAGAATCCTAAACCCTAAACCCAAAACTCTAAATAAATCCAAAACACAAAACTTAAAACCCAAAATTTTTTTATATTTTTTGTTTTGAATTTTCTTCATTTTGAGTTTGTTTAGGATTTAGAGTTTAAAGTTTCTTAATTGCTTACTTTATCACTGTTATTTCGTATGGCGCATTCACGATTATCTCCGGGCCATTATACTCTCTAATTCGTCCGGAAACTTCCACGGTTTTACCCCGGTAAAAACTAACCGGATTTATCCCCTGCTGGTTAAAAGCGCCAAAGGAGTTATTGAAGATAACCACTGTAAAATCAGTTTTATAGTCGCTGCCGAAGTTCAAGTATACGCATTTTGCCGACTGATAAGTGCTTAAAACTTTCCCTTGCACGGTGCGAATTTGGCCGATAAAGCTCGCGGCTTGTTCGGAAGTAATAGTTTCATAACTTCCCCACAGCCCTCGCTTTTCATTTCTGGCTATGCTTTGCGCCTCCCGAAACTGTTCGGTATATTTAACATTAGGCGGATAAGTGTACAACACCGCATAGCCCTCTTCAAGCAGTTTGGCATTCACAAAAACATCTCCGACAAAACAATAACCCAGCAGCCTGGCGTATTTATCCTCTTTTTGCACGTCAAACTCCAATCTTACGCTTTTACCCTCCACTAATTTCCGGTTGTATTCTTTGGCTTCTTCGGCAAAGGGTTGCGGCTCATAGATAAACTGTTTTCCTTTTTTAGTGTGGAGCTCCGGGGTATCAATTCCGATATAGCGCAGAAGTTTCCCGTTAGAAAGCCGGATAGTATCGCCGTCAATAACTTTAGAAACTGAAATTTGCGAGTAGTCTTGGGGAATACCGCGACACGAAATCAGAAAAAGCGCCAGAAAAAGAAGTTTTTTTGCCACTATAAGTCTTCGATAATCTTGAAAAAGATTTTTTGCGCCATCTGCGGTTTAGGCAGGAAATTCCTTCGGGCAGAAACTTTTAAACGCTGGTTATCCGAACTGATGCTGTTTATCTTTATCACTACGCTATGGTCAGAAACTTTGGCTTTTATTATTCCCCGGGATTCTTTAACCAGCAGAACTTCTGCTTCCATACTTTCCAAAACATCCATACAAAGATCCCAAAGCACCCGGTATTCGCTTTTGACGTTTCCCATAGCTGAATCATTACTGATAGCGTAGCCGGTTACTACTCCGGCAGCAACTAAGGCCGGCACACATCCGGTTATTAGCAATAAACCCGCTATAATAAAAGCAATAATCCTCATAATTTACTCTCTTTTAACAAATATACCAAAAAAAATCCTTTTTGCAAGCCTTAATCTAAAAATATAATTTTTGCGCGCTTTTTAAAAGGCTGTCTTTAGCCGGATAAGGCGGTTTAAAACCCAAAGCTTCTAACTTTTGCGTGCTGTAAACGCGGTCTTTGATGAAGAATTTAAGTTTTTTACCGACAAAAGGGAAATTCAACAAGATAGATTCGATAGGCTTGGGAAGCAAGCAGGGCGGTTCTGCGCCTATGGCTTGGGCGAAAATATGGAAAATTTCGCCGGTAGTGAGCACCTCTTTATCGGCAACAAAGAAAGAATCTTTGAGGCATTCGGGCTTGTCTAGGCAAAAAATCATTGCGGCAACCACATTTTCCACATAAGCCAGATGTAGTTTACTAATGCCATCATTGACTAACGGCAGCATCCTTATTTTCAACAACTTAAGCAACAATTTCATCAGATGTGGCTCATCTTCGCCGTAAATCATAGGCGGACGTAAAATTACTACTTTCAGGCCTTTAGCTCTATATTCCCAAACTATCTTTTCCGCCTGCAGCTTAGACTCGCCGTAAATGTTGGTGGCGTAAAAAGGCAAGTCCTCTTTTAAAGGAACTTCTTTATTGCCGCTCACCACAGCCACTGTGCTTAAATAAACTAACCTCTCAACGCCTTGAGCCAGGGTAAATTCGCAGATGTTGCGTGTTCCTACAATATTAACTTTTTTCAGATTTTCAGGATTAGAGTTTTCTACATAGCCAGCACAATGAAAAACTAAAGCAAACTTATAAGTGTTAAGCTTCCCTAATGACTTTCTATCGGTAATATCGCCGGAGATTATCTCTACGCCCAAACCTTCGAGTAGTTTCGCTCTTTCTAAATTTCGCAGCAGGCAAAAAATCCTATATTGCCCGCGTTTCGCGAGCTCCTTTACCAGATGCCTACCGACAAAACCCGTCGCGCCGGTAACTAAAACGTTCATAACGCTTTGATCTTATGCTCGCGTTGGAAAAGAATTTGGTTAATTTTCTGCATATCGCCAACGGAAATTGACCAGTTCAAACTGCCCACGTTATCCTGCACTTGTTTTAAGTTACGCATGCCGGCAATAGCCGAGGTGATTCCTTTCTGGCTGAAATTCCAGTTAATCACTAACTGGCTCAAGGTTTTTTTATAAGCAGAAGCAATATCCTTTAATTGCGAAAGGGCGTCCTTGTTGATGGAAAACAATGGCTCCTCCAAATCCTTCCTCTTCATTCTACGATTAGTATCATTAGGAACCGGCTGGTTATCGAAATAAAACTTACCGGTTAATATTCCACTGTAAAGCGGCGCATAGGCGATAATGGCAATTTTATTTTTGATACAGAAAGGGACGATTTCGCCTTCGATACCGCGCCTAAACATACTGTATTCGGGCTGCAGGCAATGCAATGGCGAATGTTTCATAAACTCCTGCATCTGCGAGACTGAATAGTTGCTTACGCCGATAGCTTTAATAATTCCCTGATCATAGAATTTATGCATGGTTTCAGCAGTTTCTCCGATGGGCGTATTCGGGTCAGGCCAGTGCACCTGGTAAAGGTCGAAATAATCGGTCCTTAAACGGCTGCGTGACTCATCGAGTTCTTCTAACATTCGTTTTCTGGTTAAATCATACAGAATATTCGGCCCTTGCCAGCTTAAACCCAGTTTAGTGGCGAGAATTATTTTTGCACGCAGCTTTCTTTTCGCCAGAAAATCTCCGATGAGCTTTTCCGAACGGCCGCGGCCATAAATCGGAGCAGTATCAATGAGGCTGATACCATTAGAAATAGCCGCATCCATAGCTGCTGCTGAATCACGGTCTTCCTGCTTACCCCACCAGGAATCTCCGCCAAACGCCCAAGTGCCCAGAGAAAGCGGGCAAACTGGCAGAGTAACTCCCTTGATTTTACGAGTAGTCATAAAGTTATTTTGGCTTTAATGAAAGGCTCGGGAAATGCCATAAGCAGCAGCCGCCGAAAGCGCTGTGCCGATTAAAACACAGCCTTGCAAAAACGGCAATAATACCAGCATAGTGATGATAACAATTTTTTTCAGCATAAAACTCCTCCTTGTTTAATTATATCAGAAAAAAATTATTACTGCTGATTTATTTTAAAAATAAAGGTCTCTTTCCCCATTTTTTATCCTGTGATAATATTCATTAAATTGAGGAAATACTTTAGGCAGGGTTTGTTTTATTTCAGCAATCTCTTGGTCGATTACTTTTTCGGATATGGCTTTAGTTTCCGGGCTGGCAAAATCATCCAGCCACTCCTGGAAAGTCAAAACTGCGTTAAGCTTACAGAATTTTCCTTCGGCGCCAGTTTTTAAAAGCTCCATGATGCACTTACCAGTCCTTCCGCAACGGTACCCTGCAGTGCAGAAAGAAGTAATGATGCCCATTTGGGAAAATTCCCTAATCATTTCATCCAAACTGCGGGTATCGGATAGAATAAACTGCTGGCGCAAGCCTTCTTGAGCAAGGCTTTGCTCGCTATAAGCGCCTATTCCGATTTTAGAGGAAGCATCCGTCTGGGTTATTCCCAAAGCAATGGCCTCGCGTTTTATTTGGGGAGTTTCCCGGCAAGTAATAATCAAACCCGTATGCGGCACGGCCAGCCTGATAACCGTAATCAGTTTTTTGAAATCTTCATCCGCTACTTTATGCTTCGGATTATCCGAGAAAGGCGTATTCTCTGCCGGCTCAAGCCGCGGAAAAGATATGGTGTGAGCGCCGATGCCAAAAGTCTCTTCCAGCTCCCGGTTATGCGCCACCAAACCCATGACTTCAAAACGCCAGTCATAAAGCCCAAACAAAACTCCTAATCCTACATCATCGATACCAGCCTCTAAAGCCCGATGCATGGCATAAAGCCGCCAGAAATAATTTCCTTTGATGGTTTGCGGCGGGTGCACGGTTTTATAAGTGGTTTTATGGTAAGTCTCCTGAAAAACCTGATAAGTGCCGATTCCAGCGTTTTTCAAAAGTTTTAACTCCCCTATCGACAGCGGCGCGGCATTAACGTTTACCCGGCGGATCTGGCCGAATCCTCTTTTAGTTTTTTCTCTTACGCTGTAAATTGCGCGCAGAGAATTAACCATGTAGCTTATATCGTTTGCCGGATGTTCTCCATACACCGCAATCAAACGTTTATGCCCGATTTGTCCGGCTAAAACTTTGGTTTCGGATTGGATTTGCTCTAAACTTAAAACCTGGCGTTTAGCTTGGGTATTTGAACTCCTGAAACCGCAATAAAGGCAGTCATTTACACATTGGTTGCCCAAATACAAAGGAGCAAAAGTTACAATCCGGTTATCATAGACTTTCTTTTTTACTTTGAGAGTAGTTTCTTGCATTAATTCCAAAACTTCTGGTGTATTAACTTTAAGGAGGCTGGCAGTTTCATCCAAAGTCAAAGTTTGAATCGCCAAAGATTTATCTAAGATATCTTTAACTTTTTTAAAGTCAGGCTCTTTAGTTTTAAGCAGCCTCTCGTTGATTTCTGCTTGCGGAATAAAGTCTCTGTCCTTGCGCATATATTTATAGATTTGTTCGTGTTTTATCCTTTGCGAAGCCCAATTTTTAGATTTTATGGCTTGCGTAAACATTTACTCTCCGCGTTTGACGAAAAAAATCAAACTTTCCAATTCGCAACCCATATCCACGTTAGAAACAAAAATCCTCTCCGGGACTTTCAATACCACTGGAGCAAAGTTCAGTATGCCTTTTACCCCGGCATCAACTAACTTTTCAGCGATATCCTGCGCTACTTCCGGCGGAGTAGCGATAATGCCTATTTTTATGCCGTTCCTTCTGATTGACTCCTGTAAGGCTTCTACCGGTTCAACCGTAATTCCATTTTTTGCTTTGCCGATTTTTCTCTTATCCCTGTCAAAAACCGCTTTAATCCGGATATTGAACCTGGAAAAGCCCTCAAACCCCAGGAGCGCTCCGCCGAGCTTGCCTAAACCGACTAAAGCGATATTCCAATCAATATGCGAACCGACTATTTTCTGAATTTGCTCGATTAAAAAAACCACATTATAGCCGACCCCGCGCTTTCCGAACTCTCCGAAATAAGAAAGGTCTTTGCGGAACTGCGCCGGAGTTGTATTCATCAGGCTTGTGATTTTATCCGAAGAAATAACTTCTATGCCTTGTTTTTTTATTTTCCTCAAGTTACGCAGATACAAAGTCAGGCGCCGGATACTGTCAAAGGAAAAATTATTCCCGCGGTTATTTTTTTTCATCGTTAGCTAATAAACTACTGCTTACCCCTAAATCTGTGGGCGCCCGGCCCAAACCTTTAAGCAAACTAATGGTCTGACGAATCTGCTCGCCAACCTCAACGCCACTATAAGCCTTGTTAGGATAAATTGCATAATGCGCGCGGTATTTAAGCGGCGTAAGATTAAGCATGACCGAATTAGCCCCGGCTAAAAGCCCTTCTTTGCGGCAACGCCGAGATAAAGTCTCCAACGCCGTAGTCACTAATATCTTAGCTATTTCCGGGTCAATTAAACGGGCTAAAGCCAGCGTTTTCAGAGCCATGTCTTCGCTGGACGCAGCGCTTGCGGCTAAAGGGCTATCCGGATGCGGCAGGAACGGCCCGAAGGAATACATCTCCGCGCCCAAAGCCTTGGTTAAATAAATATCGTTAAGAGTATCTTCTCTGGTTTGTCCGGGTAAGCCGATTAAAGCTCCGGTCATAATTATATATCCTAGTTCGCGGGCCTTACGAATATGGTTCAAGCGGCCCTCCAAAGTTTTACCCGGATGCAGTTTAGCGAAAATATCCGGGTTGGAAGTTTCAAAACGCATTAATAGCGCTCTCGCTCCGGCTTTATAAAGTTTATCCAGCCCATCCAAACCAATTTCGCCAAAGCTTATACAGATTAAAACCGGCACGCGCGCCCTGATTTTTTCGATTATTAACGCTAGATTATTTATGCTATAATCCGGGTCCTCTCCGCTTTGTAAAACTAAAGCCTGGAAACCGTATTTTTCCACGGCTTCCACCGCAGTTTCTATAATTTCGCCGGAACTCATCCGGTAGCGGGCAATATTTTTATTATGCGCGGATATGCCGCAATAATGGCAAGCCTCTTTGCAAAAGTTAGAAATTTCGATTATTCCGTGAACACAACAGGAGTTTTGGTGATATTTTTGGCGCAGGAAATTCGCCGCCTTAAACAGCATCGCTTTATCTTCCGGCTGGCTTAAATCCAGAAGATAAAGCAAATCTTTTTTTTCTAAAGGGGTATTTTCTAAAGCCTTATCCAAAATTAGCCTTAGGCGTTTATTGATATTTTTTTCTTTAAGATTAATCCCGGAAAGCCGTAAATCCATTTCTTTGAGCTCGAAAAAAAGTTCTTTCCAGGCAGAAAGGATTTCTTCGGCTTCTTTCGGCGAAACTTTTTTAATGATAAACCCGCCCTGCGCCGAAACATAATCTCCTGCTGCCAGGTCGTAGAATTCATTCATTGCCCGCTTCTCCTCTCCGAAATAGTCCACCACTACGGCCTTTCCGTGGATCTCCTTAACTTTACCTGGTATGGCGTAACACATAATTTTTTTCTGAAAATTTGATTACAGAGATTAAATATAGATTACGGAGATTAATAATCTTTGTAATCTTTCTATAATCACTGTAATCATTTTATTCAACATCAAACGATAATACCTGTATATTCGTTCCCGGAAAAAAGGTCAACTCAAGGTTTGCGCCCTCACAAAGCGTGCCTTCGGCTAAAACCCTGAAAGTTTCCCGAAAGGATACCTCTTTAATCCCGTTCAGTTCGCCGATTTTTATATGTATCCGGGAGATGGATTTAGCGCCTTCTTTCTGGGCGTGCTCGCAAATACCTTTGATTATCGGCGCGATAATATGGGTTTCGTGCATGATAAAACTTCCTTAATCAACTCGGTTACCTTTTCTAAAGCTCGATTCATCTTTGGCGACATCTCTTCGCTAAAATTAAGCTTTTCTGGTTGAACCCCCAAAAGATAAATTTGCGCTTTGGTTTGAGCCTTTAAGAAATCTATAAACATCCGTGGAGATAAATCATGAGTGGTAAATCCGGAATTCACGATTTCCTCGCTCTTCAGGATTTCAAAATCCCCGGGATTTTTCCCTAAATCTAAGGCATCAACCAGAAGGATAGTATTCGGCTCCTCTTTAGCGATTTTTCCGATATAGTTTTCCGGCGCCGTGCCTAAGTTGAAGCACGCCGCATTGACTTTGCCGGAAATATTTTCAATCAAACGCAGCCCGAAAGCGTCATCGCCGCGCAAAGCATTGCCAATACCGGCAATAACCACCTTACCCTTGAGAATATTTTTAAACTTATTACACATTACTTTTAAATCCCAAATTCCAAGCATCAAATTCCAAATAAATTCTAAATTCCAATTTTCAAATTACCAAAATAATTTTGGTAATTGAGATTTATTTGGAATTTGGAATTTGTAATTTGGAATTTATCACTCAGTAGTCAATGTCGTTTCTCTGCGACAACGGGCGCACAAAATCTTGACCCGGTCAGAACGGCCCTGGTCTTTTAATGCCGAAAGAATATTTTCGTCTACGATGCCAAGCTCTTTTAAACGAGATAGATAAAGCGTGGGGCTGGAATAGGTGAGTTCGCCTAATTTTTGCGCAATCCAGTTCAGATGGTCGCGGCAGGCAATTATCTCTCCGCAAACTTCGCAAAGCTGGAGTTCCTTTTCAATTTGTTCTTGCGACTGTTTTCGGTCAAAAAAAGAAAGCTCCCAGTCAGTTGACAATTTTATGCCTTCGTGGTCAGCGATGCAGGCGGCTTCGCACTGGCCGCAAAAGATGCAGGTATCAGTGTAATGCACCATGTATCTTTTCGGCCGCTGTTTATCCACCACCACATCCAAATGATTAATCGCTTCCACCGGGCAAACCTCTTGGCAAGCACAACAGCCAACACATTTGTCCTGATTGAATTTAGGTTGGCCGCGGAAATTACGGTGAGGCCGATGGGTTTCTTTGGGAAACTTAGAAGTATAGGGCCCTCTGATTAAAGCTCTTATAGCTTCTGACAACTCTCTTAATTTTGGCAGCTTCATATTTTTATTTATAAAACAAGAGCGAGGCGCAGACTATGGCTTAAAAAATTTAAGCCGCCCGTGGCTGATGACAGGTATCTACGCCTCCCCCTCTTTATCCTCTTTGTACCGGTCGACTACGCTTCCTTCCCAGAGTTTAACCCCCGAACGGTGCGCGCCTCTGGCTATGGCATGGGCAGCTACCGGCGAAGTTAAAAGCAGAAAGAGCGTACAAAGAATAGCCTTAAATCCGGCAGCAGTAAAGCCAACCATTAAAAACGTCCCTAAAAGAATACTTGAAGTGCCTAGAGTAACGCATTTAGTCGAAGCTTGCAGGCGGTTGTAAACATCCGGAAGCCTAACTAAACCCACGCAGCCAAAAAGGTCAAAAGCTAAACCTAAAGAAATAAAGATTATTCCTATCTGTTCATTCATCGAACCCCTTTCCTTCCAAATACTTAGAAAAAGCCAAGGTGCTGATAAAACTCTGCAGCGCCCAGGCAATAGCGATATCGATATACCACGGCCTTCCCGTAGTAACGGTCAAAACCGCGCACAAACCCACAATCATAATACCCAAAATATCCAGAGCCACAATACGGTCTGCTCCGGTAGGCCCCCGGGCAATCCGATAAAGCGCTAAGATGCAGCCTAGAATTAAAATATAAAGCGCGCGGCCTAAAAGCTCTAAATGCGGCAGGTCCGGGTAGAATAAAAACTCTAGCGGCCTGAAAATAATCAAGCCCACGCTAAAAACTAAAGCCAGCGTGCCTATCAACCAACTTATAAGTCTATTTTTTTTATTTTTCATTTATTCAAATATTTTTCCTAAGATTTTTTCAAAATGCCCGGCAATAATCTGAGTGGCTTTATTTATGTCTTTATCTTTTACGTTAATCCAATGGACATATAAGATCCCCTTATCTTTATCAATATCCACAGTCAAAGTCCCGGGGGTTAGCGTTATGGAATTAGCTAAAAAAGTAAGGGCAGTATCAGTCTTAAGAGAAGTCTTGATTTTTACAATCCCCGGCTTTATCGGCAAGCTCGGATGAAGCACTCTAAAAGCAACGTCAATATTAGCCTTTAAACATTCCCAGATGAAGCAGGGAAGATACATGGTTAAAAAATACCAATAACGCAAAGGATGTTTAAACACATAAGGCCGGTTTATAAACAAATCTCCGGCTATAAAAGCACTAAAAACTGAAACCACTATCCCGATAACCAAATGCTGCCAATCCGGCGGCCAATTAAGCAAGCACCAGACCAAAAAAGCTACCGAAAATAAAATTACCTTTTTTTTCATTGCCTTAAGGTTATAACATTTTCAGCATAAGCCTTAGCTTGGGTTAAAACTCCCGAAGCCTTAAGCAAAAACGGCTCGCGTAGGCCGGGAGAAAATAGAAACCCGCCTAAGATGCAGATAACCGCTAAAATAATCATGGCTGTTTTCATAAAAATCGGAACCTCTTTAACTGTTTGCCATTGATTTTTTAAACTGCCAAAAAAAGCGTACTTCATAACTTTAGTGAACGAAGCTAAAGTTAAAATGCTGGCTAACACCGCTAAAAAGCCATACCAATACCTACCGGCTTGAATACATGCGATAATTATCAGAAGTTTACTCCAAAAGCCATTAAAGGGCGGCACGCCTGAAATGGACATTGCAGCGAATAAAGCAGTATTTGAGGTCACCGGCATCTTTTCGGATAATCCCCCCATTTGTTTTAAATCCCGGGTTCCGGTGGTGTATTCAATGGCGCCGGAATTTAAAAAAAGCAGGGATTTAAAAATCGAGTGGTTGAATAAATGAAACAGCCCGCCAATCAAGCCTAAAGGCGTACCGAGGCTTAAGCCTAAAACTACATAGCCGATCTGGCTTATCGAGTGGTAAGCCAGGAGGCGCTTTAAATCCCACTGGCCGATGGCCAAAAATACGCCGATGACCATCGAAAGCACCCCTAAAATCATTAAAATGGATAAAAGCTGGCTGTTTACTCCAAATACACAAAAAAATATCCGGTACAAAGTATAAATACCCAAAGATTTAATCAAAACTCCGGACAGCATAGCTGAAATCGGAGCTGGGGCCGAAGGATGAGCATCAGGAAGCCAGGCATGAAACGGCACTAAAGCCGCTTTTAAGCCGAACCCCATGATAAATAAAATACTTACTAAAATTAAAATATGCGGATGCTTTCCCGCGGATAAGGTTAAAGCCATATCAGCCATATTCAAAGTAGAAGTAGCGCTGTAAAGAAATACTATGCCTAAAAGAAGAAATAGTGACCCTACTGTGCTCATCAAAGCATATTTAAAGGCTGCCTCTAGCTCCTGGCGTTCGGTGCCAAAAGCAACCAAAGCGTAACTCGCCACCGAAGCTATTTCCAGAAAAACAAAAAGGTTAAAAATATCGCCGGTGATTAACACTCCATTCATTCCGGCCAGCATCAGCAGAAATAAAGTATAAAATTTCCATTTGGAAGTATACTTAGCCATGTAGTCTATGGAAAACAAAGTTATACAAAAAGCAACTAAGTTTACGGTTACCAACATAAAAGTAGTAAAACCATCTAAAATGAAAACAATCCCCAGGGGTGGTTTCCATGAGCCGGCATTATAAACTAAGGCTTGATTTCCATTTAAAACCTTTACCGCATATAAGGACAGGGATAAAAGCGCAGCCGTAGAAAGGCTGGCAATCAAATCCGGCATCCGCCTGAATTTATTCCCCAGTATGGCCGTGACAAATGCTCCGGACAAAGCTATTACCACAAAAAGCGGTATAAGATTAGAGCTCATCTTTTAACCCCGTAGTTCGTTGATTTTAGTAATATCAAAAGTTTTATATTTCTCATATATCCTCATGGCAATGGCAATCAAAAGCGCGGTAACCGCCAAGCCGATAACTATAGAAGTAAGCACTACTGCCTGCGGCAAAGCGTCAACCATATTTTCAATAGCCGCATCCTTCGAATAAATCGGAGAACGGCCATGCATCCGGTAAGCCACCAGAATAAACAGAAGATTCACCGCATATTCGGAAATAATCACCCCTACGATTATCTTAATGATGTTGCGTTTTCTTAAAATACAGTAAAGGCCTACGCAAAAAAGCGCCAAACAAAGTATATAAACTGCTTGAGTCATTCCTTGTCCTCCCCTTCGAATTTTAACAACACCAAAGCGATAAAAATGGCGAAGAGCCCGGCGCCTACCTTCAAACTGATGGCGATATTACAAAGGGGAATTATCCCGGCAGAAAAAAGTCTAAAAGGCTCTCCTTTGGGAAGAAAATTTAAAAAGAAATACCCTCCGGTAAATCCTAAAAGGGCAATAGCTAAAAACATTATTGCTCCAAAATCTTCAAAAAAAGAAACTGCCTGGCGGGGTATTTTTTTTAAAGCCACTTCTTTTCCGTAAGCCAGCATCAGGTGAATAAAAGAAAGCGCAATAATCACCCCTCCGGCAAAACCTCCGCCCGGAGAAACATGGCCATGGGAAAGTATGTAAATGCCGTAAAGAAGTATCAAGCCTACAGTCAAACGGGTAACTGTCTTTACGATAAGTGACATGCCTTTACTATGCTCTTTACTCATCCGGGTCTTCCTCGGTAATAGTTTTTTTCCGCCCCTTATGGCGTATTACAGCTAAAACCCCGATTACCGCCGTAAAAAGAACCGTGGCTTCGCCCAAAGTATCATAAGCCCGGTAATCCAGAATAATCGCAGCTACAATATTGGTCGCGCCAGTTTGGGCTATGCCTTCTTTAAGATAGTTAGCCGCGACTTTCATCAACGG
>CAZNWL010000011.1:0-14722 GCA_964577045.1 uncultured Planctomycetia bacterium
CTAAAGTATTGTATAAACCCGATGTTCCAGAAACAGTAGGTACTTATTGCCAAATAAAACAAGACCATGGTACTTGTGGTGAGCGAAGTCCTGAGCTTGCCGAAGGACGGAGTCCTGAGTTTGTCGAAGGACTAAGTCGAACCATTGGTAAGGTTTTGGATTTAAAACTGATAAAGCTAGCCAAAGAGGCCATAGAAAATTCCAAATCCGTAAATATTGAGCTGCCTATTCAGAATACAGACAGGACTACCGGCGCAATGTTGAGCGGCGAAGTAGTGAGACAACATGGCGAAAGTGGCCTGGAAGATGATACGATAAAATGTAAATTCACTGGCATTGCCGGGCAAAGCTTCGGAGCATTTTTAGTCAAAGGGATTACCTTTGAGCTCGAGGGTATGGCTAATGACTACGTAGGCAAAGGTATATCCGGCGGAAAAATTATTATCTATCCGGATAATAAAAGCAACTTTAAGCCGGAAGATAATACTATTATCGGTAACACTACTTTTTACGGCGCAATCAGCGGAGAAGCCTATATCAGAGGCAGAGCTGGCGAAAGGTTCTGCATAAGGAATTCAGGCCTGCATACAGTAGTGGAGGGAGTAGGAGACCATGCTTGCGAATATATGACCGGCGGCATAACCGTGATTATCGGCAAAACCGGAAGAAACTTTGCCGCGGGAATGTCCGGCGGCATTGCTTATGTTTATGATTTAGAGGGTAATTTCAGGCAGAAATGCAATATGGAGATGGTAGAGTTTGAAGCTTTGTCTAAAGAAGATGAGACAAATATTTACAATTTGATTCATAACCACTACCGATACACCAAAAGTACCGTAGCTAAAGGTTTACTCGATGATTTTAAAAAGGAACTGAAAAAATTTGTCAAAATAATGCCGTTAGAATATAAGCGCATTCTTTCAGCGGAAAAAAGCGAAAAGGAGCTGAATTTAGCGGAGATATCCGATGGCTGATATTAGAGGTTTTCTCAAAACAAAGAGGCAGGAAACTAAATATAGGCCGGTGTGCCTGCGTATAAAGGACTATAGAGAAGTTAATCTACTCCGTTCAGACGAAGCTTCCCGGGAGCAGGCTTCCCGCTGTATGGATTGCGGCACAGCCTTTTGTCATTGGGCCTGCCCCATCGGTAATTATATTCCCGAATGGAATGATTTGGTTTTTCGCAAGCAATGGAAGCGGGCGTTTCAATTATTAGAAGCCACGAATAACTTGCCTGAAATTACCGGAAGGCTGTGTCCGGCGCTTTGTGAATATGCTTGTGTTCTAGGTATAAATGACGAACCGGTAACTATTAGGGAAAACGAGTTGGCGATTATTGAATACGGTTTTGAGGCAGGTTTTGTTCGCGCTGAACCTGCGAAAAAGTGCACTAATAAAAAAATAGCAGTTATTGGTTCGGGCCCTGCCGGACTTTCGGCAGCGGCGCAGTTAAATAAAGCCGGCCATAATCTTACAGTTTTTGAAAAGGATGATAAAATCGGTGGAATTTTACGTTACGGTATCCCTGATTTTAAACTGGAAAAATGGATAGTCGATAGAAGAATTAATTTGTTAGAAAAAGAAGGCATTGAATTTATCACCAGCACAAATGCCGGCGTTGATTTAAAAGCTGCTAAATTAAAAAAAGAATTTGATGCTATTATTTTATCCGGCGGCGCACGCGTTCCCCGCGATTTAAACATTGAAGGTAGAGACTTAAATAGTATTTACTTTGCCATGGATTATCTAACTCAATCCAACCGCCGTGTAGCTAAAGAGAAAATTGTTGCTGACACTGAGCGAAGCCGAAGTGGCAGTAACAACCCTGAGCGAGCGAAGCGAGTCGAAGGGTTTCTTGATATTATTGATACTAGAGGAAAGAAAGTAGTAGTCATTGGAGGAGGAGATACCGGCGCAGACTGTGTGGGTACAGCTAACCGGCAGGGCGCTTCCTGCGTCGCACAGATTGAAGTTATGCCCAAACCTCAAGAGTGCCGCACTGAAGATTATCCCTGGCCAAAATATCCCTTACTTTTGAAAACTTCTACCAGCCATGAGGAAGGCAGCGAACGTTCCTGGAATATTCTGACTAAAAAGTTTATCGGTGAAAACGGAAACCTGAAAAGGCTTTCCTGTGTGCGCGTGGAATTTGAAAAGGACGCCAAAGGCTGCCCACTGATGAAAGAAGTAAAGGGTTCTGAATTTGAAATAGAAGCGGATTTGGCGCTCTTGGCAGTCGGATTTGTCCACCCCGAGCACAGCCCTTTGCTTACAGATTTAGGTGTGGCCTACGATGAGCGCGGGAATGTCGAAACCGATAAATATTTTATGACCAGCAACAAAGGCGTATTCTCTTGTGGCGACATGCACCGCGGCCAATCCCTAATCGTCCACGCCATCGCCGGAGGAAGGCAATCCGCTTATAATGTGGATAACTGGCTGATGGGCAACACCACCCTACCAGCGATTTAGCACTTCAAATTTAACACGGATGAGAAGGCGAAATTCTTTCAAAAATTTTAAATTTACACTTTCCGCTTGACTAAATTCCCAAAATATCGGATAATTACTCGGAAATAATTCGAGGAACAACAGCTTATATGGGAAAAGCGTCCTTCTTGAGCGGAACTAAAGCAAAAGGGGGGCGCTTTCACTATTTTTTAGTGGGTTAATTTTTTTTGCCTGGTGTTGATTAATAATCGCACATAATTTGTCTATTACTTAAGCAGAGAGAAAAATAATGCCTAAACGTGATGACATCCACAAAGTCCTGATTATTGGTTCTGGCCCGATTATCATCGGGCAAGCCTGCGAATTTGACTACTCGGGAACGCAAGCCTGTAAGGCTTTGCGCGAGGAAGGTTATGAGATAGTGCTGGTTAACTCTAATCCGGCAACGATTATGACTGATCCGGGCATGGCTGATAAGACTTATATCGAACCGCTGACTCCGGAGAGCCTGGAGATGATTATCGAAAAAGAAAGGCCGGATGCGCTTTTGCCCAATTTAGGCGGCCAAACCGGGCTTAACCTTTCCTCGGTGCTTTATAAGTCCGGAGTGTTGGAGAAATATGGTGTGGAAGTTATCGGGGTAAAAGCCGATGCCATAGAACGGGGCGAGGACAGGTTGGTTTTTAAAGAAACCATGAATAAGCTGGGTATTCCTCTTCCGCGTTCGGAAATCAGCCGCACCGTAGAAGAAGCCGAGGCCATAGCCGAAAGGTTGAAGTATCCGGTAGTATTACGGCCGGCTTATACTTTAGGCGGAACTGGCGGGGGGATTGCTTATAACATCGAAGAACTGCACACGATTACCGAAAGGGGCCTTAGCGCAAGTCTAGTCAATCAGGTTTTAGTTGAAGAAGCAGTGATTGGCTGGGAAGAGCTGGAATTGGAAGTTGTCCGCGATGCCAAGAATCAAATGATTACGGTTTGCTTCATTGAAAATATCGATGCCATGGGCATACACACCGGCGACAGTTTCTGCGCTGCGCCCATGCTGACCGTGCCGGAAAGCCTGCAGAAGAAAATGCAGGAATATTCTTACCGAATAGTTGAGGCTATCGGCGTTATCGGCGGCACTAATATTCAATTTGCCCATAATCCGGTTGATGACCGGTTAGTGGTTATTGAAATTAACCCCCGGACTTCGCGTTCTTCGGCTTTGGCTTCGAAAGCCACTGGGTTTCCTATTGCCAGGATTTCCACTAAACTCGCTGCCGGTTTGACTATGGATGAAATTCCTTATTGGCGCAAAGGCACTTTAGAAAAGTATGAGCCCTGGGGAGATTATGTGGTAATTAAATTCGCCCGTTGGGCTTTTGAGAAGTTTTCCCAAGCCAAAGATATTTTAGGAACGCAAATGCGGGCAGTCGGCGAAGTAATGAGTATCGGTAAAACTTTTAAAGAAGCCTTCCAGAAATCCATTCGTTCCTTGGAAATAAAAAGGTATGGTTTAGGGGTCGATAAGTTTAAGAAGCTAGCAAATGATGAGTTGAGAAGAAGAGTATCTTATCCTTCCAGCGAGCGGATTTTCCTGATTTATGAAGCTCTGCGCAGAGGAACATCCATCGATGAACTTTATAAGGTTACGCACATCGGCAGCTGGTTTCTTAAAGAGATGAAAGAGCTGGTTGAATTTGAGGAAAAGCTGCTTAAGGTCAGCTGGAGTAAACTGCCGCAAGATACGCTGCTTAAGGCTAAAGAGTGGGGTTTCTCCGACAAGTATCTTTCCCAGCTTTTTAAAGTCGAAGAAAAAGAAGTTAGGGATAAACGCAAGAATATTGGCAAAACCGCAAACTATGATGCGGTTCCGGTAAGCGGAGTGGAAAAGGCAGCTTACTATTATTCTACTTATATAGGAAAAGATAAAGTAGAAGTTTCCCCGCATAAAAAGATATTGATTTTGGGCGGCGGCCCTAACCGCATCGGACAGGGCATAGAGTTTGATTACACCTGCGTACATGCGGCTTTTGCTCTGCGCGACGAAGGCTATGATTCGATTATGATTAACTGTAACCCCGAAACTGTATCTACTGACTACGATACTTCGAATAAGCTTTATTTTGAACCCTTAACTGTTGAAGATGTATTAGCAATCTATAATAAAGAGAGACCAGAAGGAGTGATTGTCCAGTTCGGCGGCCAGACGCCTTTGAATATCGCTCAAGAGTTAGAAGACAACGGCGTAAATATTCTGGGAACTTCTCCGGAAAGCATTCGTTTGGCCGAAGACCGGGAATATTTCCGCAAGAGGATGATTGAGTTGGATATCTCTCAGCCAGATGGCGGAGCTGCGCGTTCATTAGAAGAAGCTATTGCTATTGCCAATCAAACCGGCTATCCGCTGATGGTGCGGCCTTCTTTTGTTTTAGGGGGAAGAGGCATGGAGGTGGTTTATAATGAAACTATGCTGCGCAAATATGCCGAAGAAGCCATAGAAATTACCCCTGAATACCCGATGTTAATCGATAAATTTTTAGAGCAGGCCATAGAAACCGAAGTTGACGCTCTTTCTGACGGAGAAGATTGTTTTGTGGCTGCGATAATGGAACACATTGAGCTGGCTGGAGTGCATTCCGGTGATTCCGCCTGCGCAATTCCTTCACGGACTATTAAAAAAGAACATTTGGACACTATTGAGAGATATACCGCTAAAATTGCCAAAGAGTTTAAAGTAATCGGCCTGATAAATATCCAGTATGCCATCTGCAATAATAAAGTTTATATTTTAGAGGCTAATCCGCGGGCTTCCCGGACCGTGCCGCTGGTTTCTAAGATGACCGGCATAGCTATTGCCCGGGTAGCCACCCAACTGATGCTGGGCAAAAAAATAAGCGATTTCCCCCAGTTGAAAAAACAAAAGTTGCCTTATGTGGGAGTAAAGGAAGCGGTTTTTCCTTTTAATATGTTTCCCGAGGTTGACCCGCTTTTAGGCCCAGAAATGCGGGCTACCGGCGAAGTTATGGGTATCGGCGATACTTTTGGCCTGGCTTTTTATAAAGCGCAAGCCGCTACTGGTTCAAAGCTACCGCTGGAAGGAAATATTTTGCTTACGGTTGCCGATAAAGATAAAAAGTTTCTTTTACCGATTGCTAAAAGGATAAGAGACGCTGGTTTTAAAATTTACGCCACTGAAGGCACCAGTCATTTTTTAGAAGCTAATGGCGTAGCCAATATTTTGATAAATAAATTGCAAGGGCAAAGGCCTAATATAGTCGATGCTATTAAAAATAAGGAAATCCATCTGGTAATTAATACTCCGGTTGGCCCGGGCAGTAAGTATGACGATAGTTACATTAGAATGAAAGCTATCCAGTATAAAGTTCCTTATATTACTTCCATGGCTGCTGCTTTGGCCAGCATCGAAGGCATTGAGGCGGCGCAGCACAGTAAAATTTTTCCTAAATCTCTACAGGATTACCATCAGGAGTTGGTGCGCAGCCCCGCGGGCAGGAGCATTTCTAAATGAAGGAAAAAATCGGCTTTGATAATCAGAAGTACTTAGAAGAACAGAACCAAGCTATTTTGGAACGGGTCGATAAGTTCAACAACAAGCTTTACTTGGAGTTCGGTGGAAAGATTGTTTTTGATTATCATGCGGCGCGGGTCCTGCCGGGTTTTGACCCTAATGTCAAAATCCGCCTGCTGCAGAAGCTTAAAAGTAAAGCCGATATTATTCTTTGTATCTATGCCGGAGATATCGAACGCCGCAAAGTCAGGGCGGATTTCGGGATTACTTATGATGTCGACGCTTTGAAATTAATCGACGATTTAAGGCGTTGGGAGATTAATGTTGCCGCAGTGGTGATTACCCGCTTTGAAGAACAGCCTTCGGCGATAATTTTTAAGAATAAATTAGAAAGAAGAGGAATAAAAGTTTATACTCACCGCTATACTAAAGGTTACCCCGCAGACGTGGATTTGATTGTCAGCGACAAAGGTTACGGCGCTAATACTTATATTGAGACCGAGAAGCCGCTGGTAGTAGTGACCGGGCCCGGCCCAGGAAGTGGAAAACTAGCTACCTGTTTGAGCCAGTTATATCATGAATATAAACGGGGAGTAAAAGCCGGTTACGCTAAATTTGAAACTTTTCCTATTTGGAACATTCCTTTGAAACACCCGGTGAATATTGCCTATGAAGCGGCCACCGCGGATTTAAAGGATTTTAATTTAGTTGACCCCTTTCACCTGGAAACCTATGGCAAAACCGCAATTAATTACAATCGCGACGTGGAAGCTTTTCCGCTGCTGCACCGGATTTTAGAGAAGATAACCGGAGGGAAATCTTTTTATAAATCGCCCACGGATATGGGGGTGAACCGGGCTGGTTTCGGAATAGTCGATGATGAATTGGTCAAGGAAGCTGCTAAACAAGAAATTATTCGCAGGTATTTTCGTTATCGTTGCGAATATGCCATGGGTTTTGTGAATAAAGATACGGTAGATAGAAGCGAGCTGATTATGGAAGAGCTCGAGCTTAAGCCCGAGAACAGAAAGGTAGTAGCTTTTGCCAATAAGGCGGCTAAAGACGCTCAAGCCAAAGGAAAAGCCAATAACGGAATTTCCTGCGGCGCGGCGATAGAGCTGAAAAGCGGAGCAATTGTTACCGGAAAGAATTCGCCGCTGATGCACTCCGCTTCCAGTTTAATCCTGAATGCGATAAAAGAGTTAGGCGAGATTCCTGACCGCATACATTTATTGTCGCCAGTAATAGTTAAGTCGATAGAAGAGTTAAAAAAGAACATGTCCGGTGCAAGTTCAGCCAGCCTAGATTTGGAGGAAACTTTAATCGCCTTAAGTATCAGCGCAACTACCAATCCCACCGCGCAGCTGGCCATTGAGAAGTTAAAAGAGCTGGCCGGCTGTGAGGTTCATCTGACGCATATTCCTACTCCCGGCGACGAAGCCGGCTTAAGGAGTTTGGGGGTTAATCTTACCAGTAACCCCAGTTTTTCTTCAAATAGCCTTTTTGTTATTTAATTTTAGGAGGAAACTATGAGCGGAATCTTTGGGGCAGTTTCTAAGAAAGACGTTTCGGAAATTTTACTTTACGGCACGGATTACCATTCGCATTTAGGAACCGAATACGGAGGGCTGGCTGTGTTGGGGAAAAATTTTACCCGCCGCATCCATAATATTGCCCAGTTTCAGTTTAAATCCAAATTTTATGATGAGTACCAAAATATGAAAGGCAACAAAGGTATAGGAGTAATTAGCGCCTCGCAGGAGCAGCCGATGTATTTGAACTCTAAGTTCGGTCCGTTCTGCCTGGTAACCAACGGCCTGATCGAGAATGCCCAAGAATTAACCCAAGAACTTCTTGCCCAAGGAGTTTCTTTTACGGAAATGAGCCAGGATACGGTCAATGAGACCGAGTTAGCAGCCAAAATGATTAGCCAGGGCAAAAGTTTAGTCGATGGCATAGAAAAGATGTTTGCCCGCATCAGAGGCTCTTGCTCTTTATTGTTGCTGAATAAAGAAGGTATTTACGCAGCCAGAGACCGTTTAGGCTATACGCCTTTAGTGGTTGGCCGGCGTAAAGATGCCTGGGCAGTTACTTCTGAAACTTCTGCTTTTATTAATAATAATTTTACCATAGCTAAATATATCGGTCCAGGAGAAATAGTTTTATTGACCGAGGACGGCATGCAGCAGAAAAAACGCGGTAATACCGCTCAACAAATTTGTGCTTTTCTATGGATTTACACCGGCTTTCCCGCTTCAAATTATGAAGGCATTAATGTCGAAGTCGTCAGGGAGCGTTGCGGCCGCTTTTTAGCCAAACAGGATAAAAATATGGAGGTGGATGTGATATCGGGCGTGCCGGATTCAGGGATTGCTCATGCTATCGGCTATGCTATGGAAAGCAAAAAGCCATACCGCCGGCCGCTGGTGAAGTATACTCCCGGCTACGGCCGCAGTTACATTCCGCCTTCGCAAGTGACCCGCGATTTGATTGCTAAGATGAAGTTGATTTCGATAAAAGAAATAATTCAGGGAAAGAGGATTGTAGTTTGCGAAGATTCTATTGTCCGGGGCACGCAGCTTAAGAATTTTACGGTGAAAAAACTTTGGGATGCCGGTGCAAAAGAAATCCATGTCCGGCCGGCTTGCCCACCGTTAATGTTTCCTTGCCGCTTTAACCTTTCTACTCGAACCACCAGCGAACTGGCTGCCCGTAAAGCCATCAAAGCTATCGAAGGCCGCGAGGTAAAAGAGGTCAGCAAATATATCGATGCAAACTCTGATAAATACAAGAAAATGGTGGAGTGGATTACTAAGGATTTGGAAGTTACGACACTTAAGTATCAGACCATAAAAGATATGGTAGAAGCAATAGGCTTGCCTAGGGAAAAGCTTTGCCTTTATTGCTGGACCGGTCGTTGCCCTGGACAATGTCCAGAATAAGCTTGACGCAATAAGCTTATTCTGGTATAGTCTAAAGGACAAAGGCGTCTTTTCTCCTCACGAGGAAGTGTGGGAAGAAGGGGCGCTTTATCTTTTTTTAGCCCCGGATAACCACGTATTTTATGAAAAAAGCAAAGCTGGTATTAGAGGACGGTAAAGCCTTTAGCGGTTCATCCTTTGGCGCCGCAGGAACGCGGTTTGGAGAAGTAGTTTTTAACACTGCAATGAGTGGCTATCAGGAAATCCTTACCGACCCTTCTTATTACGGCCAGATTGTAGCGATGACTTATCCTTTAATCGGAAACTACGGTGTAAACTCCCAAGATATCGAGTCGAAAAAAGTATTTTTAGAGGGTTTTATTGTCCGCGAAGCCAGCCGCATCACCAGTAACTGGCGTGCGGAAAAAAGTTTAAGCGATTGCCTGAAGGAAAATAATATTTTAGGCCTAGAAGGCATAGATACCCGCGCGCTGACTCGGCATATCCGGCTGCAAGGCGCAATGAAGGGCGTAATTACCACCGAAGATTTAGATGAGCAGAAGCTTATTAAGATGGTTAAAGATTCTCCCGGTTTAGTCGGCCGCGACTTGGTAAAAGAGGTGATTTGCGAAAAACCCTGGGATTGGAATAAAAAAGGGAAATATAAAGTAATAGTGGTTGATTGCGGGGTAAAATTTAATATTTTACGGGAATTAGAAAAAAGAGATTGCTGGATAATAGTTGTGCCAGGCAACTTCTCGCCTGAAAACATTCTTAACCTTAACCCCGATGGAGTATTATTTTCTAACGGGCCAGGAGATCCGGCAGCAGTAAATTATGTAGTGCATAGTTTAAGAAAACTTATCGGCAAACTCCCGATTTTTGGAATATGTCTCGGCCATCAAATGTTGGGATTAGCTTTAGGCGGAAAAACTTATAAGCTTAAATTCGGACATCACGGAGCGAACCATCCGGTCAAAGATTTAAGGAGCGGAAAAATTTATATTACTTCGCAAAACCATGGATTTTGTGTGGATATGAATTCTTTGAGCAAAAATGATGTAGAACTTACTCATCTTAATCTTAATGACAATACTTCCGAAGGTATGCGTCATAAAAAGTTTCCGGTTTTTTCCGTGCAGTTTCATCCGGAAAATTCACCCGGACCACATGAGGCCGATTATTTATTCGGAGAATTTATTGAGATGATGGGGAAGAATTAAGCTATGCCTAAAAGAACGGACATCAATAAGATTTTGATAATCGGTTCTGGCCCGATTATCATCGGACAGGCCTGCGAGTTTGACTATTCAGGAACGCAAGCCTGCAAGGCCCTAAAAGAGGAGGGTTTCAAAGTTACTCTGCTTAATTCTAACCCGGCTACGATTATGACTGATCCCCAAATTGCCGATGCCACTTATATTGAGCCGATTAATCCTAAAGTTTTAGAAAAAATTATTGAAAGAGAGAGGCCGGATGCATTATTGCCGACTTTAGGCGGCCAGACTGGCTTAAACACGGCGATGAAAGTTGCCCAAGCCGGAGTTTTAAAAAAATACGGCGTAGAGATGATTGGCGCTAACTACGAGGCAATTAAGAAAGCCGAAGACCGCGAACTTTTTAAGAAATCCATGCTAAAAATAGGGCTAGATTTGCCTCGCAGCGCTTTGGCTTACAACATCGAAGAGGCAAGAGCCGCACTTAAGCTGATAGGTTTGCCAGTAATCGTGAGGCCGAGTTTTACTCTCGGCGGAACCGGCGGCGGCATCGCCCATAGTCCGGAAGAGTTTGAGGAGATAGCGACTTTAGGTTTAAAGAGCAGTATGATTAGCGAAATCCTTATCGAAGAATCCGTAGCCGGCTGGAAAGAATACGAGCTGGAAGTGATGAGAGACAAGAAAGATAATGTGGTGATTGTCTGCTCAATAGAGAATTTCGACCCTATGGGTATTCATACCGGTGATTCCATCACTGTTGCTCCGGCGCAGACGCTTACGGATAAGGAATACCAGAAAATGCGCGATGCTTCCATTGCCATCATCCGCGAAATCGGAGTGGAAACCGGAGGCTCAAACATTCAATTTGCAGTTAATCCTAAGACCGGCAGAATGATAGTGATTGAGATGAATCCTAGGGTTTCCCGGAGTTCTGCCTTAGCCAGCAAAGCCACGGGTTTTCCCATTGCCAAATTTGCAGCGAAGCTCGCGGTCGGCTATACTTTGGATGAAATAAGAAACGATATCACTAAAGAAACCCCAGCTTCTTTTGAGCCGGCTATAGACTACTGTGTAGTCAAGATTCCCCGCTTTACTTTTGAAAAGTTTCCCGAAGCTAAAGATATTCTGGGAATCTCGATGAAGTCAGTGGGTGAGACTATGGCTATTGGCCGGACTTTTAAGGAAGCTTTGCAAAAAGGCTTAAGGGGTTTAGAAATCGGCCACAGCGGCCTGGATAATAAACTCGATTACCGTCAGATTCCCGATGAGAAAATTAAGTTGCGGCTGAAAGAAGCCAACGCTTCGAGAATATTTTATATTAAATACGCTCTGCAAAAAGGATACACCATTGAAGAGATTTATGGTTTAACCGGGATCGACCCCTGGTTCGTTGACAATATAAAGCAGATTGTAGAACTAGAGGAAGAAATAAAAAATATAAAAGCTTTACCGACAGATTTGTTACAAAAGGCCAAGCAATATGGCTTTAGTGACCGTCAGATTGCGGATTTGACCGGTTCGGATGAAATAAGCGTAAGGAATTCAAGAAAAGAAAAAGGCATAGTAGCCACTTTTAAGCTTGTAGATACCTGCGCTGCGGAATTTGAAGCTTATACACCTTATTATTATTCTACTTATAGCCAGGAATGTGAGGCCAGGGTTTCCAACAGGAAAAAAATAATGATTTTAGGCGGCGGGCCTAACCGCATCGGCCAGGGTATTGAGTTTGATTACTGCTGCTGCCATGCCAGTTTCTCTTTGAAAGAAGCAGGTTTTGAGACGATTAGGGTTAATTCAAATCCCGAGACAGTTTCCACTGACTATGATACTTCGGATAAACTTTATTTTGAGCCGCTGACCTTTGAGGATGTGATGAATATCATTGATAGAGAAAAACCCGACGGGGTAATTGTGCAGTTCGGCGGCCAAACCCCGCTTAACTTAGCCAGGGAGTTAGAAGAGGCCGGCGCGCCGATTATCGGTACTTCGGTTGCTTCTATTGATTTAGCCGAAGACCGGGCTAAATTTTCCCAGCTGATTAATAAATTAAATATTAACCAGCCGGCTAATGGTTATGCCTTTTCTAAAGAAGAGGCGGCAAAAATCGCCAAAGAAATAGGTTATCCGGTATTGGTGCGGCCTTCCTATGTTTTAGGCGGAAGAGCAATGCGCATAGTTTATGATAACAAAACTTTAGCCGAGTTTATTAAAGAAGCTGCGGAAATATCCGGGAAGCATCCGATTTTAATCGATAAGTTTTTAGAGGATGCAGTAGAAGTTGATGTGGATGCAGTCAGCGATGGAGAAATCACGGTCATCGGCGGCATCCTAGAACATATCGAAGAGGCGGGCGTGCATTCTGGCGATTCGGCTTGTGTGATTCCGCCGCATACTTTAGGCGATGAGATTTTGGATACGATTAGGCGCTATACCAAAGCTTTGGCCCAAGAACTTAAAGTTTATGGTTTAATCAATATCCAGTTCGCCGTAAAAAATGACACGGTTTACGTATTAGAAGTCAATCCCCGGGCATCCCGAACCGTTCCTTTTGTGAGTAAAGCCACTGGCGTGCCTCTGGCTAAAGTTGCGGCTAGGGTTATGGTGGGTGAAAAACTAAAAAATATAGGCTTTATCGAGGAGAAAACAATTGTTCATGTCAGCGTTAAGGAGTCGGTTTTGCCCTTTTCCAGGTTTTCCGGTGTGGATATTCTCCTCGGCCCGGAGATGAAATCTACCGGAGAAGTTATGGGCATAGACACTTCTTTTGGTGTTTCTTTTTATAAATCGCAGGTTGCCGCAGGACAAGATTTGCCTACTGAAGGAAAAATTTTCATCAGCGTAAAAAATGACGATAAAAGATACGTAGCTTCTTTAGCCAAAAAACTTTCGGATATGAATTTTAAAATCCTGGCCACCAAAGGAACAGCGAAAGCTTTTCGCTCCAATAATATCCCAGCCGAGAAAATCGGAAAAATCAGCGAAGGAGATGAGGAGTTATTGGAGCTGATTAAAAAAGGCGAAATCAAGTTAATTATCAATACGCCTTCTGGCCAGCACGGCCAGTCAGATATGAAATATATCAGAAGCCTAGCAGTTATGTATGGTGTGCCTTGCATCACAACTTTGCAAGGTGTGCAAGCTGCAGTTTGTGGTATTGAGTCGGCGATGAAAAATAATTTAGACGTGAAATCAATACAGGAATATTTGAGGGGGAAGTAATATGTGCGGTATAGTCGGCGTAATCGGACATAAAGATGCCTCAAAGCTTGCTTATTTAGGGTTGTGCGCATTGCAGCACCGCGGCGAAGAAAGTTCAGGGATTGTCTCTTATGATAGGAAAAACACTCACAGCCATAAAGGCATGGGTTTGGTGGGCGATGTTTTTAACGAGGAGACTTTAAAACTTTTACGCGGTTTTATGGCAGTGGGACATGTACGTTATTCTACTACCGGCTCAAGCATATCTAAAAATATCCAGCCTTTTTTAGTGAATCACCGCAAAGGCCACATTGCTATTGCTCATAATGGAAATCTCACTAATACTGCAGAGCTACGCCAGACTCTGGAGGAGAAAGGTTCTATTTTTCAAAGCAGTATGGATTCAGAGATTATTGTCCATCTTTTAGCTAAATCCACCAAAAGCGATAGCAAAGCCAGAACTATTGAGGCCCTTTCACAACTTCAGGGAGCCTATTCGCTGGTTTTGATGCTTGATGATGTTTTAATCGGCGTCAGGGACCCTTATGGTTTTCGGCCGCTTTGTTTGGGTAAGTTCGACGGAGCCTATGTTTTAGCTAGTGAAAGCTGTGCTTTAGATTTAATTCGGGCAGAATATATTCGGGAAATCGAACCCGGCGAGATTGTTTTAATTAAGAAAAACAGCATAGAGTCTTTAAAACCTTTTTCACAAATTAAACATGCAGCCTGTATTTTTGAATATATTTATTTTGCCCGTCCGGATTCAAATATCTTCGGCCAGAATGTCTACTTTACCCGTAAACGCTTGGGTTATCAGTTAGCTATTGAGTATCCGGTCGACTGTGATATAGTCATGCCCATTCCGGATTCGGGAAACTACGCGGCTATGGGTTATTCGGAAAAGTCAGGCATACCCTTGGAGACGGGTTTAATCCGCAATCATTATATCGGCAGAACTTTTATCCAGCCTTCGCAGGAAATCCGGGATTTCCGGGTGAGAGTGAAACTTAATGCGATTAAAGATGTTTTGAAAGGCAAGCGCGTGGCTGTAGTGGAAGATTCTATTGTCCGCGGCACGACCAGCCGTAGCCGCGTCAGGACTCTACGTGAAGCCGGTGCCAAAGAAGTGCATATGCTGGTGAGTTGCCCGCCACTGGTTTCGCCGTGTTATTATGGGATAGATTTTCCCACTAAAAAAGAGTTGATTGCTTCTAAGCACACTATCGACTGGATTAGAAATTTTATCGGTTTAGACAGCCTGAAATATTTGAGTTTGGAAGGTATGTTAAAAGCCATGCCTTTAGCTAAGGATGAATTTTGCACCGCTTGTTACACTGGCAAATACCCTACGGCTATACCTAAGAAATTTTCTAAAACGCAATTAGAGGGGAGGCGTTAAATGGCGAAATATATTT
>CAZNWL010000012.1:0-14239 GCA_964577045.1 uncultured Planctomycetia bacterium
GTATTAAACTTCTTACTATGAAATATATTATGATTGTTCCCGATGGCGCTGCGGATTACCCCTTAGAGGCTTTGGGAGGCAAAACCCCTCTGGAAGCGGCAGAGATTCCTTATATGGATTTATTGGCCAAAGAAGGCATTTTAGGCCGGGTAAAGACTGTCCCTCGCGGCTTTACTCCTTCCAGCGATGTAGCTAACCTTTCGCTTTTAGGCTATGACCCGCGGCGTTATTACAGTGGCAGAGGCCCGCTGGAGGCGGCTAATTTGGGAGTTACTTTAGGCCAGGAGGATTTGGCTTTCCGCTGTAACTTGATTACCGAAGGAGAAGGAAAGCTTTTTGACTACAGCGCCGGCCATATCTCAAATAAAGAAGCTAGGATTCTTATCGGAGAAATCAATAAACAGCTGGGTAATGACAAAATAGAGTTTTTCTTTGGCACCAGTTACCGCAACCTGATGGTGATTAGAGGGGCAAAAGGTTTAGGCTTAGATAAATTAACTTACCACGCGCCTCATGATATTATGGGAGAAAATATCTCCAAATACCTGCCGCGAGG
Organism: uncultured Planctomycetia bacterium; assembly: GCA_964577045.1. Lineage (GTDB taxonomy): Bacteria > Omnitrophota > Gorgyraeia > Duberdicusellales > 4484-171 > JAHKAJ01. Next base: position 557 of record CAZNWL010000012.1, read on the forward strand.
TAAAAACAGCGAACTCATCGCCGATTTAATTAAACGTTCTAAAGATGTTTTGGGAGGGCATGAGATAAATAAGGTAAGGATTGATTTAGGGGAAAGCCCGGCGAATATGATTTGGCTTTGGGGCCCGGGCCCCGCTCCTAGCATGCCTACTTTCAAAGAATTATTCGGGATTACCGGAGCGGTGATTTCCGCGGTAGACTTAATCAAAGGAATCGGGAAAATCATCGGCTTGCGCGTGCTGGACGTGGAAGGAGCTAACGGCTATTACGATACTAATTATCTGGGTAAGGCTCGGGCAGCTTTGAGCGCTTTAGAAAGCCACGATTTTGTCTTTATTCATATTGAGGCTCCTGATGAGGCCGGGCACAACCAGGATTTAAGGATGAAGATAGCCTGTTTAGAGCGCATTGATAAGATGGTGGTAGGGACTATTTACGAGGAACTTAAGGGGCAGAATTTCAGGATTTTAATTTCTCCCGACCATCCCACCCCCATAAGCAAAAGGACGCACACTGACGAACCGGTTCCTTTTTTGATTTCCGGAACAGGAATTAATGCTGATACTTTTTCTTTTTATTCGGAAGCCGAAGCGCAAAACAGTTCTTTATATTTTGACAGCGGAGAAAGCCTGATGAAGTTTTTTCTCCAGCGTTAAGATAATTTATTAAAAAAAGATATGGCAAAAAGCAAATTAATCGTTCAAAAATACGGCGGATCTTCCGTAGCTAATGCCGCGCGCATTGAAAATGTCGCCCAGAGGATTATTTCCTACGCCAGAAGAAGCAACAAAGTCGTAGTAATTGTTTCGGCTATGGGCGATACTACTGACGAGCTGATTGATTTGGCCAGGCAGATTAATCCTCATCCTTCGGAGAGGGAGATGGATATGCTGATGTCTACGGGCGAACAGATTTCCTGCTCGCTCTTGGCTATGGCTATCCATAAGCGCGGGGCTGCGGCGATTTCTTTTACTGGGCCGCAAGTAGGAATCATTACCGATACCTACCATACCCAAGCCAAGATTCTTAAAATTGAAACCGACCGCATAAAAAAGGAGCTTAGCCGGGGTAAAATCGTAATCATCGCTGGTTTTCAAGGCTTGAGCACGGCTTTGGAGATTACTACTTTGGGCCGCGGCGGCTCAGACCTAAGCGCAGTAGCCATGGCCGTGGCTTTAGGGGCTGACCTTTGCGAAATCTATACCGATGTAGAGGGAATCTATACTGCTGACCCCCGGATAGTAAAGAATGCCCGTAAACTTTCTTACATAGCTTTTGACGAGATGTTGGAGCTAGCTTCGCGCGGGGCCCAGGTAATGCATACCCGGGCAGTAGAGGTAGCCAAAAAATTTAATCTTCCTTTATCGGTGCGTTCAAGTTTTTCCAAAAAGGAGGGGACAATAATCATGGAGAAGCCATCGCTTATTGAGGAGCCGGTAGTGCGGGGCGTGGCCCTTGCTGATAATGAAGCCAAGATAACTATCTGTAATGTGCCTGACCGGCCGGGGATTGCTGCCCAGGTATTTAAAGAGCTGGCCTGTGAAAATATCAACGTGGATATGATTGTCCAGAACGTCAGCCATAAACGCAATACTGATATCTCTTTTACTGTGCTTAAAAAAGATTTAGCTAAAACTCTTAAAATATCCAAACGCATTGCTAATAAGATTGGAGCCGGCGCCGTTCTTTCTGACGAAATGATTGCTAAAGTTTCGGTAGTGGGGGTGGGTATGCGTTCGCATTCCGGCGTGGCTGCCCGCTGTTTTTCGGTTTTAGCCAAAAATAAAATCAATATCGAGATGATTTCGACTTCCGAAATAAGTATTTCTTGCGTGCTGAAAAAGAACTTAGGAAAAAAAGCCTTAAGGGTACTGCATAAGGCGTTTAATTTGGGGATGAACAAATAATGGTTATGAGGAAAATACAGATTTACGACACTACTTTACGCGATGGCTCTCAAACTGAAGGCATCTCTTATTCCCGCCAAGATAAAATCAACATCGCTAAAAAGCTGGACAGTTTCGGCGTTGATTTCATCGAAGGCGGTTGGCCATTTTCTAACCCTAAGGATAAAGAGGTTTTCGAATATTTTAGAAAAAATAAGTTGAAAGAAAGCAAGCTCGTTCCTTTTGGCTCGACTGCCCATCCGGCTCAAGCTGCTGCTAAAGATAAAAATCTCATTAGCCTGATTAAATGCGACACCGAGTATGTTACTATCTTCGGCAAAACTTGGGATTTACACGTAGAAAAGGTGTTAAAGGTAAGCTTAGAGGATAATTTAAGGATTATTTTTGACAGCGTGGAGTTTCTAAAGAAAAAAGGAAAACATATCTTCTATGATGCCGAGCATTTTTTTGACGGCTACAAAGCCAATCCCGAATATGCCTTGAAAACAATTAAGGCAGCCTGGGAAGCTGGATGCACGCTGGTAGTTCTATGTGATACTAACGGCGGAACGCTGCCCTGGGAGATGAAAGATATAGTAACCGAAGTCAAAGCTAAGTTGGGCTTAAGCGAATTCGGAATTCACTGCCATAATGATTTAGGAATGGCCGTAGCTAATTCGGTTTCCTGCGTTAATTACGGCTGTCGGCATATCCAAGGTACTATCAACGGTTATGGCGAACGCTGCGGTAATGCAGATTTAGTTACGATTATGGGGATTTTACAGCTTAAAATGGGGATTGCGGTAGTGTCTGCGCAAAAGTTAGCGGAGTTAACCCATCTGTCGCATTTTGTCAGCGAGACGAGCAATATGGCTGCCCGCGATAACTCTCCCTTTGTGGGCCAAAGCGCTTTTGCCCACAAAGGCGGCGTACACATTGATGCCGTAATAAAACAAGCAACGGCTTACGAACATGTCGATCCGAGTTTAGTGGGGAACCGCAGGCGTTTTGTGGTTTCCGAACTGGCCGGCAAATCCACCTTAGTGGTTAAAGCCAAGGAACTGGAGTTTGCTTTGGACAAAAAATCAGAGCAGGCAAAAAAACTGCATAAGTTAATTCAAAAATTAGAAAATCAAGGTTATCAGTTTGAGGCGGCCGAAGCTTCTTTTAAACTGCTTTTAGAAAAAGAGCTGAAAAAATGTAAAAAGTTTTTCGAGCTGTTAGGGTTTAAAGTAGTGGTAGAGAAGCGCCAGGATGGAAAGCTCGCTTCGGAAGCGACCATTAAACTTAAGGTTAAAGATAAAATCGAGCACACCGCCTCTGAAGGCGACGGCCCGGTTAATGCTTTAGACGGAGCTTTGCGCAAGGCGCTCTCTAAATTTTATCCCCAGCTTTCTACAATGCACCTTACCGATTTTAAGGTGAGAGTGCTGGATGAAAAATCCGGGACTGCGGCTAAAGTGAGGGTGCTCATCCAATCGCAGGATGAAAAAGATAACTGGTCAACTATCGGCGTATCGGAAAATGTCATTGAAGCTTCTTGGCAGGCTTTGGTTGATAGTGTGGAATATAAGTTATTGAAGGATTCCAAAAAAGGAGGCTGACCGATGCAGAAAGGTTTTACCCTGATTGAGATGATTGTAGTTATTTCGATTATTGCCATTTTGGCAACCATAGTGGCTCCTAATGCTTACAAGATGATTGAGAAGGCCAAAATAGCCAAGGCCGTGACTGGTTTTAATACCATAGCGTCAGCAGCCAACGCTTATTTCAGCGATACGGGTATATACCCGCCCAATTGCGCTAATGAAACTGCTTGCAAGAGTTCAAATTTTTTTAGAGATGTGTCTAGCAATGTCGGTTGGAACGGGCCGTATTTACAGCAGTGGCCTATACCGGGCTGGGTTAGCCCAGAAGGGAACAAATCCGATTTCCTATGGCAGGGAGATTGGGCAGATTTTGATGGCAACGGCATCGGAAACGAATGTGCTGCGATAAACTTCAGGACTGCCGATGCTACTTTTTCTCAACTTAGAGGCGTAAAGATTGACCAGGCATTGGATGATGGAAACTTGTCTACCGGCACTTTTCGCTCGGGCAGCGCTCTTACTGCACCATACAATACCTGCCCGAATTGTGTTTATTACAGTGTCGGCGAGGAAAGCCAACCCTAAGTTGTGTTTTTGCCTTACGGTGGTATAATTCGTAGAATATGAAAGGTTCTAAAATTTTAATTGAAAGTTTACTCAAAGAAGGGGTGGAGGTAATCTTCGGTTATCCCGGAGGTTCGGTTATTCCTTTGTTTGACGCACTCTATGATTCTCCGTTGAAGCTGATTCTGCCCCGTCATGAACAAGGCGCAGCACACATGGCTGACGGCTATGCCCGTTCTACCGGCAGGGTGGGGGTATGTTTAGCTACTTCTGGTCCCGGAGCGACTAATCTGACTACCGGCATTGCTACAGCCCATATGGATTCGATTCCCATCGTGGCCATAGCCGGGCAGGTAAAAACTTCTTTAATTGGCAACGATGCTTTTCAGGAAGCCGATGTTACTGGCATCACCCGTTCGATTTCTAAGCATAACTATTTAGTGAAGGATGTCAAAAATTTAGCCTATACGGTCAAAGAGGCTTTTTATATAGCTTCCAGCGGCCGCCCTGGGCCGGTGGTGATTGATTTGCCGGTTGACGTGCAGAACCAAGAAACCGACTTTAGCTATTTTGATAAGATTGAGGTTCGCAGTTACCGGCCGACGCATTTTGGGCACCCCGGCCAGATTAAAAAGATTTTAAAGCTCATCTACAGCGCCAAAAAGCCAGTGCTGATTACCGGAGGAGGGATTATTTCTTCCGGTTCGCATCAGGAGCTTTTGCGTTTCGCCGAAATAGCTAATATTCCAGTTACTGCTACGCTGATGGGTTTGGGCGGTTTTCCTTCGACGCATAAATTGTCTTTGGGCATGCCGGGGATGCACGGAACGGTTTACGCGAATATGGCTCTTACCGAATGCGACCTTTTAATCTCCATAGGCAGCCGTTTTGACGACCGGGTAACCGGAAAAATTTCCGCCTTTGCTCCGGAGGCAAAAATAGTGCATATCGATATTGACCCTACTTCTATCAGTAAAAACATCAATGTGGATATTCCAGTGGTCGGCGACGCCAAGGCCGTGCTTGAACAGTTAATCGAAGAGGCTCGCCCGGAAAAGTTTCCTAATTTAGAGGGCTGGCATAAGAAGATAAAAGAGTGGAAGAAAAAATATCCATTGAAATACGAAAATTGTCAAACCGGAAAAATTAAGCCGCAATGCGTGATTGAAGAAATTTACAGCCAGACCAAAGGCAAAGCCATAATTGCTACCGAGGTAGGTCAAAACCAGATGTGGACTGCGCAATTTTATAAGTTTGACTACCCGCGGCATTTTTTAACTTCCGGAGGATTAGGCACTATGGGTTATGGTTTTCCGGCAGGAATCGGAGCCAAAATCGCCAATCCTTCGCAGGAGGTAATTGTTATTGCCGGCGACGGCTCGATCCAAATGAATATTCAGGAATTGGCTACGGTTGATACTTATGATGTGGCAGTCAAAGTGATTATTTTAAACAACCACTATTTAGGCATGGTCAGGCAGTGGCAGGAAATTTTTTATAACCGCCGCTATTCTGGCACGCCTTTGAAAAACCCCGATTTCGTTAAAGTGGCCGAAGGCTACGGCATAAAGGGAATAAGGGTAAAAAAGCCGTCAGAAGTCAAAAATGCGGTTAAAGAAATTCTTGCTTCTAAAAAAGCAGTAGTGGCTGATTTTTGGATTGAGCCCGAAGAAAATGTTTTCCCCATGGTTCCGGCTGGCGAAGCCATTAACCGTATGATAGGGGGGGATGGCTTAATGGCGAAGTCCCGAGTATTCCCGAGGGGCGAAGCCATCAACCGGATGATTGGGGGCATGGCTTAAAAGATGAAGGATAGAAGGAAAAATCCAGAAGACAGACGGAAGAAAAGCCAGAAGCGGCCGACAACCAAAGAACGGCGCCTCGCCAAACATGACAGGAGAAAATTTAATATCCTTGAGGTTTAATTTGCAATGGTAAAACATACTATTCAGGCGTTGGTGGAAAATAAGTTCGGCGTTTTAGCCAGGGTCGCTTCTTTGTTCAGCGCCCGGGGCTATAATATTAACTCGCTGTCAGTAGGCGAGACGCAGGATCCGACTATTTCCTGCATGACCATCGTAGTCAATGCCGAAGACGAAAGGATATTAGAACAGATAAAAAAACAACTGCATAAACTTATAGATGTCATCACGGTTATTGATTTTACCCGCAAGGAGCATATTGACCGGGAGTTAGTCCTGGCTAAAGTTTCCAAAGCTAAAGCCGATAAATCCTTGCTGGATAAGCTAAGCAAAGATTACGGCCTAAAAATTATTGAAGAAACCAAAGATTATCACCTGGTTGAACTTTGCAGCGAGAGTAAAAAAGTAGAAGAGATTTTGAAAGAATTAGAAGCTATGGGTGTCAAAGAATTAGTGCGGACAGGAAGAATAGCGATAAGTAAATAACATTACCGTTGGAGGGAGGAGGGTTATGGCAAAAGTTTATTATGACCAGGATGCAGATCTTGAACTGATAAAATCAAAGACTACCGCTATCATCGGCTACGGCATTCAGGGGCGCGGCCAGTCGTTGTGCCTACGCGATTCCGGATGCAGGGTTATTGTTTCCGAAATTGAAGGCACAGAAAATTATAAACAGGCCAAAGCCGACGGGTTTAATCCGGTTTCGGCTAGCCAGGCGGCTGGAGAAGCCGATGTTATCCAGATTTTAACCCAGGACCATGTTCAGGCCAAAGTTTATAAAGAAAACATCAAACCTAATTTAAAGAAAGGCAAAGCGCTTTGCTTTTCGCATGGTTTTAACATCCGTTTTAAACAGATTAAGCCTTCAAAAAACATCGATGTTTTTATGGTGGCGCCTAAAGGCCCTGGAGCTTTAGTCCGCAGGATGTACGAACAGGGTAAAGGCGTACCCTGTTTAATCGCAGTGCATCAGGATGCAACAGGTAAAGCCAAACAACTCGCTCTTTCTTATGCCAAAGCCATTGGCGGAACCCGTATGGGAGTAATCGAAACTACCTTTAGTGAAGAAACAGAGACCGACCTTTTTGGAGAACAGGCTGTGCTTTGCGGCGGAGTGACCGAATTGATTAAAGCCGGTTTTGATACTTTAGTCAATGCTGGTTATCAGCCGGAAATAGCTTATTTTGAAGTTCTGCACGAACTTAAGCTGATTACGGATTTAATCCAGGAAGTCGGCATAAGCGGCATGCGCCGCCGGGTTTCTAATACTGCCTGTTATGGCGATTTAACCCGCGGGCCAAGAGTCATCAACGAAAAAACCAGAAAAACTATGCAGAAGATGCTTAAAGATATCCAATCCGGAAAGTTTGCCCGCGAATGGATTAAAGAGAACGAAACCGGCCGCCAGAATTTTGACCGGTTGTTAAAAGAAGGCGATAATCACCCGATTGAAGCGGTAGGAAAAAAGTTAAGAGAAATGATGCCTTGGATGAAGTGATGGATAAGGTAATTATATTTGACACGACTTTGCGCGATGGAGAGCAGGCTCCGGGAGCGGCGTTGACTTCAGAGCAGAAGCTGGAAGTTGCTTATCAGCTCGAGCTTCTGGGCGTGGATGTTATCGAAGCCGGTTTTCCCGTGGCTTCGCCGGATGATTTTAAAGCCGTAGATTTGATTTCTCGCCAGATAAGAAAGCCTTGCATCTGCGGCTTGGCCCGTTGCATTAATAAAGACATTCAGGCTGCCGGCGACGCGGTGAAACGGGCACGGCATCCCCGTATCCATATTTTTTTGGCTACCTCCAAGATTCATCTCAAATATAAGTTTAAAAAACCCCAAGATCAGATTCTTGCGCTAGCCAAGCAATCCACCCATCTCGCTCGTAAATTTTGCGAGGATATTGAATTTTCTCCGGAAGACGCCACCCGTACCGAGCGGCATTTTCTCTTTAAGGTAATTGAAACCGCAATTAACGAAGGCGCTCGGACTATAAATATTCCGGATACTGTAGGTTATTCTTATCCGCAAGAGATTTATTGTCTTATAGAAGATATACTGAACAAAGTTCCTAATATCAACAAGGCAGTCCTTTCTATACACTGCCACGACGATTTGGGAATGGCCGTAGCTAACTCCCTTTCCGCGGTTTTAGCCGGATGCCGCCAGGTGCATTGTACGATTAACGGCATTGGCGAGCGGGCAGGAAATGCCTCTTTGGAAGAAGTAGTTATGGCGATTAAAACCCGCAAAGACGTTTTTAGAGGCATTACTACCGGCATAAATACCAAAGAAATATTTCGCGTTTCAAAACTGGTGAGTAATTTTACCGGGTTTATAGTCCCTCCGAATAAGGCAATCGTGGGCAGGAACGCTTTTGCTCACGAATCAGGGATTCATCAGGACGCGGTGATTAAGGAAAGGACAACTTACGAGATAATGAACCCCAAAGACGTAGGGGTGGATAAAAGCCAGATTGTTTTAGGTAAACATTCAGGAAGCCATGCCTTGGCTAACAGGCTTGAAAAATTAGGCTTTAAATTGTCAAAGGAAAGGATTGCAGTAATTTTCAGGCAGTTTAAACAGCTGGCTGACAAGAAAAAAGAAGTTTTTGACGAAGATTTAATTGCTTTGGCCGAAGAAGAAACTAAGCCAAAAGCCAAAGCTTATGAATTAGTTTCCGTAAAAGTAACTACCGGAACTAATATTACGCCGCAGGCTCAGGTTAAGATTAGGCACAAGGGCAGGATTTATGAAAGTTCTTCCAGCGGCGACGGCCCGGTGGATGCTTGTTATCGGGCAGTGGACGCGATCACTAAAATAAAGGCAAAACTTACGAACTATAAAATCGAAGCTATCACTATCGGCAAAGATGCCCAAGGCTTAGTCAGGGTTGAAGTTTCCGCAGGCACGCGCAATTTTTCCGGCAGGGGCTCTAGCACCGATATTTTAGAAGCTTCGGTAAAAGCTTATTTAGACGCGTTGAATAAGATATGAAATACTTTTATAACCTTATTGCGATTGGATTAGTGGTGCTTTTGGTTTTCGGCGTGATAAAGTTTAAGGAAAGCCGAAGCTATGGCACTTTTCGCTGGCATCTGGATAATTTCTTAAGTAAAAGCAGGCGTTTTGTCGAGGTCGAGAAGTATAATATTAAGGAAGAGTTAAAACCTGCCCGCAAGCGTCCCCTCACTTTTATCCAGATTGAAGCCGAGCTCCTAAATTGGGCGCCGCAAGCCTTGGGAAGTTTGACCGAGCAGGATTGGGCCGCGCTTTGGGATTTAGTTTACAATCCGGTTAGAGTAGAGGAAGGCGGTTTTAAGGTTTACCGCTATCGCGGCCGCGATGAAGTCCAAAGTATTTTAGTAGACCGCCATTCCAGTTTAGGTAATCTCAAAGAGGCTGATTGGGCGCAATTCTGGAGTATAGCTAAAGTATCATGGAGTGATGGCTAAGCATAAGAAAGCTCTTTACGGTTTAATCGGATTTCCAGTAAAACATTCTTTATCCCGGGCCATGCACAATGCGGCTTTCGCCGCATATAGTGTCCCCGCTGAATATAAGCTGTTTGAAGTAACTCCCCAAGAACTTAAAAACTTCCTTTTTGAGCGAAAAGACGTATCTGGTTTTAACATTACCGTCCCGCATAAAGTAACTTCTTTTCTGCTGATTAAAGAAACTTCTACAACAACCTTTGATACCAATGTTTTATTAATAGGAGCCATAAATACCGTAAAACGGCAGGATGGTAAATTGTTTTGTTATAATACTGATTGGCAAGGATTTAGAGAATCTTTACAAGCAGACTTAAACTTTTCTCCCGAAAATAAAAATGTGTTGTTAATCGGCTGCGGCGGCGCAGGACGAGCCGTGCTGGCCGGTTTAAATTCAATGCCGGCTCCGGCTAATGTTTATATATACGAGAAGAATAATGATACTGCCGAGACTGCCCGCAAGCACTTTGGAACTTTTCAAAAGAAAGGAGTTTTAAACTTTAATTTCAAATTTATTTCCCCAGAAGAGTTGCCGCAAAAATTAGCCCAATGCCAGCTTCTGGTTAATGCTACTCCTTTAGGGATGAAAGAGGGCGACCCTTCCCCGATAGATAAAAATTTGCTTCATAAAGGTTTATTTGTTTATGATCTGGTGTATAATAGAGATACCGAGCTCCTTAAGGATGCCCGTTCAGTTTGCGGAGAAAATAAGGTTAGCGGCGGTTTAGGGATGCTGCTTTATCAGGGCGCGGCTGCCTGGGAGTTATGGATGTGCGAGAAGCCGAAGGGCCTGGTTGAGATAATGCGCAAGGCTTTAAACCAGGAGATCAAGAAGAAATGCTAGAAAAAATCGCTGTTTTTATTTTTGGCAGCTGTTTAGGCAGTTTCTTAAACGTTTGTATTTACCGCTTGCCCAAAGATGAGTCTATAGCCAGCCCCCGTTCCTTTTGCCCCAGATGTAAAGCCCCGGTAAAGTGGTACGATAATATACCTTTATTAAGTTATATAATTTTACAGGCAAGATGCCGCAGCTGCCGGGAAAAAATTTCCTTGAGATATCCTTTAGTCGAACTGATTACTGCTGTTTTAACCCTGGTTCTTTACCTAAAATTCGGATTGAGTCTTTTATTTTTTAAATTCATTTTATTTTTTGCCTTATTGATACTGGTTTCTTTCATTGATATCGATTATCATGCTATCCCTGTGTATTTATGCGTTATTGGAATCTGTGCAGGTTTAGCTTTTACCATCTGGCCGACTTTAAAAATCCTAAAAGCCGGACCGCCTAATTTAGACTCCATATCTCTGGTAAGGGCTTTCTGGGGGTTAGTATTCGGTTTCGGGTTTAGCTATCTTTTTAAATTCTTCGGCGATATCTTTATCTATTTTTATCTTAAACTTCGTAAAAAAGAATCGATCGAGGGAGAAAAGGAGTCTTTGGGCTTGGGTGATGTTGATTTCATGGGTATGGTCGGGGTATTTTTGGGGGTGAAAGCAGTGGTCCTGGTATTTTTCCTGGCTCCTTTTTTTGCTGTTATTTATTCAGTCCTCGCCATAGTTTTTAAACGTTCGCATCTCATACCGTATTTGCCTTATTTGTCTTTGGCGACTTTGACTGTATTTTTCTGGGGAGATAAAATATTAAGTCTTATTTTATGATTACAGAGATTAGAGAAAGATTACAGAGATTAAGAATCGCTGTAATCATTTATAATGGAGGGTTTAAATGCGCATACTTACAGCCGGAGAATCTCATGGCGAATACATCGTGGCAATTTTAGAAGGTTTTCCTAAGGGGGTTAAGATAGAGGAAAACCTGATTAATCAGGAGCTAAAGAGGAGGATGTCCGGCGCTGGAAGAGGAAAGCGGATGTCTTTGGAAAAGGACAAAATTATTATTGCTACGGGTTTGCGTAACAAAGTCAGCTTAGGAAGCCCTATCGCCCTTTTAGTCAAGAATAAAGATGTGCAAATTTTCGCTCAAAGCGCAGATAATTTAGCGCCTCTTTCTGTACCGCGGCCAGCACATGCGGATTTAGCCGGTGCGCTTAAATACGGCGATAAGGATATCCGTAATATTTTAGAACGGGCTTCAGCCCGGGAAACCGTTAGCCGGGTGGGCCTTGGTTCAATTTGCAAACAGTTTTTGGGTAATTTTAACATTAAGGCCGCCAGCTTTACGGTTTCTATCGGAACCGCCATCGCTGATAAAAGGCCTAAGAGCATCTCTGAAATATTAGCCAAAACCAAAAAATCGCCGGTTAATTCTTTGGATAACGGCAGAGCTATGCTTGAAGAAATAGAAGCTGCCAGAAAAGATAAAGACACTTTAGGCGGGGTAGTGGAAATTTGGGTTCAAGGCCTGCCCGCCGGTTTAGGCAGCTGTATGCATTTTGACCGGCGCCTGGATGCAAAACTAGCCGCTGCTTTTATGGGCATACCAGCAGTTAAAGGGGTTGAAATTGGTTTAGGCTTTGAATATGCTTTGCTCCGAGGCAGAGAAAGCCACGATGCAATTTATTACTCTAGAAATAAAGGGTTTTATCATAAGGCCAATAACTCTGGCGGCATAGAAGGCGGAATCTCAAACGGCGCGCCGATTGTAGCCAGAATTGCTATGAAGCCGATAGCTACTTTGGGAAAACCTCTGGATTCGGTAAACTTAAGGAGTAAAAGAGCGCAGAAAGCTCCGCTAGTGCGTTCGGACGTTTGCGCTGTCGTTGCTTGCGGGGTTATTGCCGAAAGCGTGGCGGCTATTGTGATTACCGAGGCTATGTTAGAAAAGTTCGGCTGCGACAGTTTGTCTGAAATAAAGACAAATTATAAAAATTTTATGGGCGCGATTAATCGCGCCCCTACAAAATAAAATGATGGAAAAAATAGCTTTCATAGCTGCGATAGCTTTACCTTTATGGAACATTCCTTTGATTGTGCGGATTATAAAAAGAAAGTCTTCGCGCGATATCAGCCTTTATTGGGCTTTAGGCGTTTGGACTTGCTTCGTTCTTATGGCTCCTTCGGGTTTTTCTTCTAAAGATTTAGTTTGGAGGGCGTTTAATATAGCCAACATGGTTTTCTTTAGCTTGGTGGTTATTTTTGTTCTGGCCTATCGCAGAGAGAAGATATGAGCGGGATATTTAAGAAAATTTCTGACTGGTTTAGAGAAGGCGACAATAAAACAGGCGTTAACTGCACCGAAGAGACGGTTAAAAAAGTGATAGAGGAGCTGCTTAAAGAAATCGGCTTAAAGCGCAAAGTCGATACGGTAACTTACCGGCCAAAGCATCGTTGGTATATTGTCCACTTTTTTTCGCCTCCCAGCTGCATAATACCCCGGCATTATTTAGAAGTTTATTTGAAAACCGGGGGTGAGCAGGGGAAAAAAGAGATTATCGATATATTATCGGTTAAACCAAAAGGTTTCGAGTTAATTTGCCTGATTGCCCTTCTTTTTCTGTTTAGTGGATGTTATAACTATTCGGCAGTGGAAACCCGAACGAATTTTACCACGCCTTTCGGTTATATAACTAAAGGCGATTCGATGTACGAAGTGGTTAAGCAGTTAGGAAATCCCCGGGAAGTGAGCCACTATAGCCGCAAAGAAGTCTGGCACTATAATTTTCCTCACAAAGGCGAGTTATTCGTTTATTTTGAAAAAGGCGACGTTGTCGATGCACAGTTTTTAAGCCAAGTTAAAGCATCAGGCAACTGTAACCAAGGGGGTTGTTTATAAAACATGGCCAGAAAAATCCTTATTATTGATGATGAGCGGGAAGTTGTTGAATTCCTGCAGAGAGGTCTAATTAAGGAAGGCTTTCATACGGTTTGCGCTTTTGACGGCTTGGAGGCTAAAAAAAAGATAAAGGACGAGAAGCCTGATGTGATTCTTCTTGATTTAGTCATGCCGGGTTTAGACGGTTGGGAAGTCTTAAAGTGGCTGCGCCAGGAAGAAAAGCTTTCTACGCCTACGATAATTCTTTCCGCTAAAGACACGGTGCCTGATATGAAACAAGGCTATCAACTACAAGCCGATACCTATTTAGTTAAACCGGTAAGCATAAACGATATTATCAGTGGGATTGATTTAGTTTGTTCCTTGAATTCAAAAGATGAGGGTAATTCATGAATTATTCCTACAAAAAACAGGGGGAGTTATGGGTAGAGCGGGTATAGTTTTTTTTAAAGTATTAAGAGTGTTGATTGGCTTGATATTGCTGGCATACAGCTTA
>CAZNWL010000013.1:0-13908 GCA_964577045.1 uncultured Planctomycetia bacterium
ACAACCCAGCGATATAATCGAGAAGGTTTTCTTGTCCATAATTTACGCGGAGCGGATGCGGCTATTTATCAATGGTTATCCCTGACGAGGTTATTTTCAAACTTTTTATCGGCTTGTGTAGAGAAGTCAAGGCGGGGAATTGTTTTCCGTTTACCTCTAAAGATACGGCTGAACCGTCGCTTATTTTAAAATTCAATTCTTTTTTACCTTTCCAGCTTTCCCGGGCCCCTTTATCCAGAACCCCCTCAAAATAGAGCGAACCGTCAACAAAAACTTTCAAAAAACACTTCCTCTTGGCAATCAAAGAAACTACCAGCTCTCCCTTTTGGGAAGGAATCGCCGAAAAACTTTCCACCGAAGAAGCTTTGGCTTGCGGCCTACTTTTAAAAATTTTGGAAACTCCCCTAAAAAATAATTTAGCTCCGCTGATTAAAACCCAAAGTAAAATAACACTTAAAACCCCTATCAGGATTTTTTTCTTTAACTCCGGGGAGATTTTTATTGGCTTAGGTTGAGGTGTCCCGGGCTGGCTTTGAGGGTTAGCTTCGGCGGCCTTACGGATAAATCGCGGTTTTTTAAGAGGCGCGTTCAAAGAATTAATCTCTTCAAGCTCCTCGCCTACTTCTAATCCTAAAAAACCAGCATAAATTTTTATAAATCCTTTTAAATAAATGCCGTTGATATTGACGAAATTAGCCGCTTCAATATCTTTAATCGCCGAAGGGTATAGTTTAGTTTTCTCCACCACATCCTCGATAGTGTAACCCAAACTTAAACGTTTATCCTTCAGCTTCTGGCATAAGTCTTTAATCATATCCACCCTTTCTCGGCTAAATATTTTTCCGGTTCAACGATAATCTCCCTGGCTTTACTGCCACAGAACGGGCCGACAATCCCTTCCTGCTCCATTAAATCCAGGAGCCTGGCTGCCCGGGTGTAACCTACGCGCATCCTTCTCTGGAGTATCGAGGCCGAAGCCTGGCGGGCGCCCAAAACAATCTTCACCGCATCTTCGAATAGTTCATCGCTTCCTAAATTAGTCTTTTCCTTCTTCTCGGCCTCGGCAATTGCTTCCTCATAAACGGGCTTGCCTTGAGCTTTAACAAAATTAGTCAAAGTGTCAATATCTTCATCGTCGATAAAAGACCCTTGAGCGCGAATAAGCTTTAAGGCTCCGGGTTTTAAAAAAAGTAGGTCGCCTTTGCCTAAAAGTTTATCGGCGCCCATCATATCCAAAACTGTCCGCGAATCTACTTTGGAAGAAACTTTAAAAGAAATCCTGGAAGGAAAATTGGCTTTGATTACTCCGGTGATGACATCAACCGACGGCCGCTGGGTAGCTAGAATCAGGTGAATCCCTACTGCCCGCGAAAGCTGGGCCAGCCTCTGGATAGAAGTCTCGATACTCTCCCTGGCCACTAACATTAAATCCGCCAATTCATCGACAATAATCACTATATAAGGAAGATTTTTTTCCCTCTTGTTGTAAGCTTCGATATTACGGCATCCTTCCCCGGCTAAAAGCTGGTATCTCTTTTCCATCTCCCCAACTGCCCAACTTAAGGCTAAAAAAGCCTTTTTAGCTTCGGAAATTATCGGATGTATCAGGTGCGGGATGCCGGCAAATACCGCGAGTTCCACCATTTTGGGGTCAACCATGATAAATTTCACTTCATCTGGCCGGGCTTTAAAAAGGATCGAAGAAATTATCGAATTAACGCAGATAGTTTTTCCGGAGCCAGTGGCTCCGGCAATCAAAAGGTGCGGCATATCCACTAAATCCGCAATCACCGGGTTTCCCGAAACATCTTTGCCTATAGCTAAGCTAAGTTTGGAGTCCGCGGTTTGAAAAGATTTTTCCTCGACTACTTCCCTTAAAAATACAAAATGTTTTTTCATATTTGGGATTTCCACCCCCACCGTGCCTCTTCCGGGAATCGGGGCGACTATGCGCACGTGCGAAGATTTCATGGCCAAAGCGATATCATCGGCAAGCACCGAGATTTTCTGGATTTTAGTGCCAGACTGCGGGGAAAGTTCGTACATAGTAACTACCGGGCCTTTCTGGACACTCACCACTTTAGCCTCTACGTTGAAATCAGAAAGCGTAGATTCCAGATTCTTGATGTTAGCCTTGATATCTTCTTTTACCTCGCGCTGGTCAGGAAAAGGAGGAATTTTTAAAAGAGAAGGGTAAGGCAATTTATAGGTACGGGGGTCAAAAGGCTTTCCTGGCTCCTCTTTTTTAGGCAGTTCGGGTTTCTTTTTTAAGGAAGCGAACTTAATTGCTTCCTCGTTATTACGCATAGCTTCCCTACTTTCTAAAGTATCAAGTTTGGGAGTATAAACTTTTATCTCGGGGCTTATTTTTTCTAAAGGCTTGGGGACAGGTTGGGGTTTCTTTTTTAATTTTAGTGGCTTTTCTATGGCTTCATCTCTTTCATCCCTGGCTAAACGCCTAGCGCGGACACTATTTAAAAAAGAACTTATTGCCTCTTGGACAACCTTAAACAAATCCACAAAGAAAAACCCGAATAAGAGTACGGCATTGACCACTACGAGCAGTAAAAGCGTGATGATCGCGCCGTGAATCCCCATGTATTTGCTAAAAAAAGTAGCCAGAAAAAACCCGATGATTCCCGAACGGGCAAAAATCTCCTCTGGTTGCTGGGTAAATACGCCGATAAAGGCCGAAAAGAAAATAATAAAAAATACAAAAGCCATTATATTAACGCTGCGTTCAGTAGCTAAACCATGAAAACGAATTACACCCAAGGCAGAAAGAGCGGTTAGAAAAAGATAAAAAGGCAAAAAATAAGCGGCGAGGCCAATGGTAAAAAAAAGCGAAAAAGCGAGGTACGCTCCGATGATACCGATAAGATTAGAAAATCCCCGGAAAGGCGCAGTCAAAAACTGGATATCTTTGGGGTTGTAAGAAATGAGGCTTAATAAAACCAGGAGGGCAGCAAGAAATAAAGTCACGCTCTTCAAGAAAGAAGAGAGATGCTTCATGTTTTTAGCTAGGACTTTGCCTGCTTTAGGCTTAAGCGGATCTTGCCCTGGGGGTCTATACCGATTACTTTAGCATTTACTACGTCCCCGACTTTTAGAAATTCGCCCACGTCTTTAACAAAATTTTCTGAAAGCTCTGAAACGTGGATTAGCCCGGATTTGCCGGGGGCAATCTCACAAAAAGCGCCAAAGGCAACTATCTTCTCCACTTTAACCTCATAAATCTCGCCGACTTCTACGTCTTTGACCAAGTTGGTAATCTGCTTAACTGCCCTTTCCAAGTCCTTTAAGTTTTGGGCAGCTACTGAAACCGTTCCAGTTTCATCGCTAATTTCGACAGTAACGTTATTTTCGCGTTGAATCCTTTTTATGATTTTTCCGCCCGGGCCGATGATTGTGCCGATTTTATCGGGGTCTATTTCGAAAGACTTTATCTTAGGCGCATATTCAGAAAGAGAAGCCCGTGGCGCTGATATTGCCTCTTTCATCTGGTTTAAGATAGCCTCGCGGGCAAGCTTAGCCCGGGAAAAAGTTTCTTCTATAATCTTAAAAGTTAACCCGTGAATTTTAGTATCGAGTTGTATAGCCGTGATTCCCTTTTTAGTTCCGGCCACCTTAAAATCCATATCGCCGTAACCGTCTTCAGCTCCGGCAATATCCGTAAGAATTTTATAGTCGTCACCTTGTGCAATTAATCCAATGGCGATTCCCGCCACTAAATCTTTTACCGGCACTCCGGCATCCATCAGCGACAAAGAAGCTGCGCAAGCCGTCGCCATAGATGAAGAACCGTTGGACTCCAGAATTTCCGAAACTATCCTCATCGTATAGGGAAAATCCTCTTTAGGAGGAATTAAAGGCCAGAGCGCCTTCTCGGCTAAAGCTCCATGGCCGACATCCCGGCGGGAAGGGCCGCGCATAGACTTAACTTCTCCTACACTGAAAGGAGGAAAACTATAATGCAGCATAAAATGTTTGGTAGTCTCGCCTTCCAAAGCTTCGATGAGTTGTTCGTCGGAACTTGAGCCTAAAGTAACCACTGCCAAACTTTGCGTCTGGCCGCGGGTAAATATAGCCGAGCCATGAGTGCGCGGTAGAACCCCGACCTTACATTCAATCGGACGAATCTCGGTGATTGACCTTTTATCGGGCCGCTGGCCTTCTTTAAGAATCTTCCTGCGTAAAATCTCCTCTTCGATCGCCGACAGAGCAGCTTTTATATCCGGCTCGGTTATTTCTGATTCTTCGCTGACCAACTTTTCAACCAGCGAAGAAAATATCTCCTGTAACTTAAGATATTTTTCGTCGCGGTCGGTTACAGTATAGAGGTCTTCCATTTTTGCGCCGCAAAGAGCTTTAACCTGGCTAATGAGTTCGGGGCTGGGCTTGAATAACTCCGCTTCTTTTTTCGGCTTACCAACTTTTTTCCTCAATTCTTTCTGCAAAGCTATGGACTCCTTGATAAAAGGATGGGCAAAATTAATAGCAGCCATGACATCTTTCTCGGTTACTTCCTTTAAGGCCCCCTCCAGCATCACAATCTTATCCTCTGTGCCTACTACTACTAAATCCATATCCGAAAGCTGGCGCTCTTCATAACCGGGGTTGATCAAGAAATCTTTGCCCTGGCGGGAAACTCTGACTGCTCCTACCGGATTCTCAAAAGGAATATCGGAAACATATAAAGCGGCGCTGGCAGCATTAACCGCTAAAACATCCGGATCGTTTATGCCGTCGCTGGATAAAACCATGGCGATGAGCTGCACTTCATTAACTAATCCTTCGGGAAACAACGGCCGTAAAGGGCGGTCAATCAGGCGGGAAGTTAATATTTCGCTGTCTTTGGGCCGGCCTTCCTTCTTGAAGAACCCGCCGGGAATTTTACCCATAGCATAGGTTCTTTCTTGGTATTCCACAGTGAGAGGAAAAAAATCCCGGTTGGCCGAAGGGCTTTTAGACATGCAAGCCGTAACTAAAACTACGGTGTCGCCGCTGGAAACGCACATACTGCCATTAGCCTGTTTAGCCCAAAAGCCTGTCGAAAAAATAAACGGACTCTTCCCTAATTTGGAAGTTGAAATTGAAACTGCCATTCTATTTAAGTTTAAGCTCCTTTGTGACCTCGTTGTAACTATCTGGGTCTTCTTTCTCTAGATAGCTTAAGAGGCGACGACGCCTTCCGACCAGAGTTAAAAGGCCACGGCGGGAATGAAAATCTTTTTTATGCTTTTTAAGGTGTTCTGTAAGGTAATTTATCCGCTCGCTAAGCAGCGCTATCTGAACGGCTGCCGAGCCGCTATCCTCCACGTGTGCCTTAAATTTCTCAATAAGCTTTTTCTTCTTTCCTTTCTCAATCATAGAAAGTTATTATAACAGAAGGTTTTTATCGGTCAAGCAGTTTATCCGCTGGCCCTTTCCCCGTCCCGGTCGAATTCCTTAACTATCTTTCTTACCTCAAGCTCTGTCTTTTCGATTTTCTCCCGGCAGAAACTGATTAATTCAACGGCCCGCTTAACCTTTAAACTTACTTCGTCAACGTCAATTTGTTCGGACTCAAGGCCGTCGAGAATATTCTGCAACTCAAGCATAGCTTCGTTATACTTCAAAGGTTTCTTACTCATCGGCATTCTCCTTTTTCTTTACTTCTGACTCCAGTTTACCATCACAAAGAATAGTTGTAAACTCTTCGCCAATCTGAATATTTTTAATTGATTTCATGAGGCGGCCGTTTTTATAAGCCAACGAATAGCCGCGCTTTAAAACTTGCCTGGGGTCTAAAATCTTAACTTTCTGTTCTAAATGCTCGAGGCGCCCGATTAAATCTTTAAATCTGGCGGGTAGAAGTATCTTTAAATTTTCGGCCTTGTTTTTCAACGCTTCTTTCTGGCGGCTCAAAGCCAGCTTCATCCTTGAAATAATAGCGTGTTTTTTTTCCAAAACTTCTTCCCGCTGGACTCGGAAATAACGTAAACTAATAGAGTCAACATTCAAAGCCAAATTTTGCAGCTTCCCCCGGCAAGAGCTGAGAAGATTTTCGGCTCGATTGGTAACTCTTTCTTGAAAATAATCCAAGTTTTGTGAAAACTCCCTTATCTTTTCAACCAAAAGCTGGGCGCTCTTAGTTGGGGTTTTACAGGAAGTATGGGCAACCAAATCAGCAATAGTTTCGTTTATCTGATGCCCTAGGCCGGTAATCACCGCGAATTTAGAGTTAGCTATGCTTTCAGCAATCTTTTTATTATCAAAATAAGCCAAATCCGCTATCGAACCGCCGCCGCGGGTAATCACAATAACGTCTAAGTCATTTAAGCTCAAATGGTTAAAATAATCCATTGCCCCCAGAACATCCTTCTCAACCAATGCGCCCTGCATATGGCAGTTATAAGCCAAAACCTTAAAGCCATAGCCGCTCAAAACTAATTCATTGATAAAATCATGATAGGCAGCTGAATCATAGGCAGTAATCAGGCCGATTTTTAGCGGCAAAGCCGCAATTACAGTAAGCTTATTTTTTTCCAATAAGCCTTTGGCCTTCAGTTCCTCGATAATCTTAAGCCGGTTCTGGGCTACTTTACCCAGGGTATAGACAGTATCAATATCTTCGACAACCAAACTATACTGCCCACTAGGCACATGCATGCTGACTTCGCATAAAAATTTGACCTCAATATCGTTTTTCAGTTCAAAGGCTCCGTTAGTTTCCTGAATGCGGCGTTGAATCAGCGGTTGGCGGCCGGCGAAAAGAGCGACTTTTACCCTGGCGACGATTCCTTCGCCTTCTTCCCCTTTCTGCACCAATTCAAAATAGATATGTTTTTTGCTGGGGTCGGGAGGGCGCAGCCCCTGGATTTCCCCGCAAACCCAAACCAATTCGGGAAACCCCTTCTTGATAACCGCACGAACTTCACTGTTGAGCTCTAAAACCGTGTATAGTTTTTGTGTGGAAAATAAACTATCCATAATGCCTAATAGTATCTCGAAACAAAATCGACTATTTTTCCAATTTGCGCTGCGAAATCCTCGCAACTTTTACCCTGCACAATTAAATAATCTGTTTTATAAGGGCTCCAACGTTTAGGATTAGACACATTATATAGCCCAACTACCGGAAGTTTTAATAAGCTGGCTAAATGCAAGGGCCCAGAATCTAATCCAATAAAAGCCCGGCAATTATATTTAAAAAAACTTGCTAAGTTGCGTAAACTTAAATTTCCGGCAAGGCTAACCGCACCTATCTCTTTAGCTAAAGCAATGGCTTCTTCTTTTTCCTGGCTAGAACCAATCAGGACTAAATCAATACTTTCTCTCTTTAGCTCGCCAGCTAAATTACGCCAGAACTGCCCAGCAACTTTTTTTAAAGGGTTGGACGTAAATGAATGTAAAACGATATATTTTTTAGAAAGATCCACTTTCTCCTTTAGAAAATTCAAAGATTCTTTTCCGTCAACCGGAAAATTTACTTCGGGAATAAATGAATTTTTACAGATTAAGCTTGCCAGTGCTATATTATATTCGACTTCATGCTTTTGCTCCAGATATTTCAAATCTTTAATTTTTCTGTTTAAACACCATCCCCATTTCCGGTCATAGCCAACCCTTACCGGAATCCCGGCTAAAAACGAAGCCAAATGAAACTCTTTTTTAGGATTTAAAACCAAAACACAGTCAAAATTTTCTTTTCTTAACTGTTTAGCCAGTTTAAAGGCGCCAGAGAAACCACTGAAAGCCTGATCATCATATTCAATAAACTTATCAATAAAGTTTATGCCTCTAATAAGCTCAAAATTTGGCTTCCGGGCCAAAAGCGAGATTAGGCTTTGCGGAAAATTATCTCTGACCAATTTTACTGCCGAAAGAGCTAGTAAAAATTCACCGAAGCGGTCTGAACGTATTATAAGAATTCTTTTCATCTTGAGCACATTAATTTAGCTATTTAGCGAAATCCCGATTACTATCGGGATGTTTCTTTATATTTTCTATTATCTGGCTGTCAAATTCCTTAAGCGCATTTTTAAAAAAATTACGGCCAAGCATATTTTTCTTATCAATAATAACATCATACTTTTTCTTTTTCTTAACTATTTTCCACCATAATTCAATCCGGTTTTTAAAAGGAGTAAAGTTTATGCCGCTGTTATCAACTAATCCGGTTTGAGAAAAAACCTCTTCTCTGTTCACTAAAAACCCCCGGCTAAACACCCAAATATAATTTCCGCCGCGGGATAATTCCACCGCCTTAGAAAGCCCCTGGATAAGTTCCTCTTTGCTGCTCACCACCCAGGCTATCCTCAAAATCCTCCCCCATTTTTTTATAAATTTTTCCCGGCTGTTTACAAAAATTTTTTCCTTTTCGGGTATCTGCTTTAAAGAAGCATGCTCTTTGTGCCAAACATATGAGCCTTTGGCTACGCCGGTCAAATAACCGGCCTTTTTAACTTTAAGCGAGTAGTCGCTATCTTCAAAAAACATGGGATAAAATTCCTCGGATAAACCGCCGACTTTTTCGATTACTTCGCGCTTAATCAACATACAGTAGCCCACGCAAAAAGGCATTTCGCTAAAAATGCCTTTGCGTTTAGAGTACAATTGCCGGCCAAAATCCTTTAAAGAAACTCCCACCGGCACATGAGTTCCTAAACTATTACTGTCCGGATTCAATAAGCCAATTGACGCATATTTTTTAAAAATTGAAATTGCCTCGTCCAGCCAGCCTTCGGTAAACAATAAATCGTTGTTAGCCAAACAAACATAGGGGGCAGTGGAAATTTTTACCCCCTGGTTCATTCCGCCTACAAAGCCGCGGTTATCCTCGTTGAAAACAAGTTTAATCCTGCAGTTAGCGGTATCTTTTAAAGAAGTTAAATATTCTTTAGTCCCGTCGGTGGAAGCATTATCGATTAAAATCAGCCGGCAAGGAATATGGGTGTTAGATAAAAATGAACTTATGCATTGGCGGGTAAAATCCAGCTTGTTATAAGTAAGCATTACCACATCGCAAAAAATATCCATGGTTATATCTTTAAGCTATTGAATTCGCCGCCGAATTTAAAAGCAATATAGTTAAACATAGCCTGCAAGCGCTGGCGGTAAGTGTGCTTTCCGGTTACTAGTTCATAGCCGGCCCGGGCTATCTCGTCGCGTTCATTTTCATTCTTTAAGTAATATTCGGCTTTCTCGATGAGCTCTTTTTGATTACGGTAAACCACTAAATGCTTGTCTTCCTGGAATAGCTCGCCAAAACCATTGTTTTTAATCGGATTAGTGAGTAAAAAACATCCGCAGGACATTATTTCAAAAATCCGCATATTGATATCATTCAAAATCGAATAGTTAAATCCAATCTTGGAAGCGCTGTAAATCTTGCCCATATCTCTGAAATCAGCCCCTTTTATATAACTATGGGGATATTTAACCCGTAAGAGGTCAATCAGGCGGCCGCGAAGGAATTTACGGGCTTCTGAACCGACAAAACCAATATCGTATTGTTTAGCTAAATTTAGCCGTTTATGGATTTGGGGGTCGCAGCCCAAAGGAAGCCATTGAATATCTACCCTAACTTCTTTTTTTAACCTTTCCGCCCCTTGTTTTTGAGCGCAGAAAACAATATCATAATGCCTCGCCTGTTTTTTTATTTTTTTGTAAGGCTTTTTCAAATGCGTATCAATGGCATAGAATACTGCCGGATGTAAATCTTAGGCAATATCGTATTTATAGTCACCGTGGTCTATGCGCAGATAAAGGTCGAACGTCCGGGGTATATTCTCAAAATCTTTAGTCCAGAAATGTTGATAGTTTATCCTACTTTCAGTTATCGCCTTTTCCAGGTAAGCGCCGGTAGTTGACTCATTTTCTTTATTATAAATCAGGGCTATTCTCATAATCTGCTCTACTTAATCTGTTAGTCTTTACTGCCTGCTCCCAAATTTTCAGCCACATTATCTGCGGTTCAAGGGTGTTCAGAACGCACCAGATAAATCCGTGCATTCCGTCGCGGTAGCCGCGTTTGCGCACATAAAGCTTCCAGAAATGCTTGATAAACTTCCAAACTAAACGGTATTTTATCTCTGACCAAAAAACTACGCCCTTCTCATCTAAATAATTCTTGGCTAAAACATCAGAATAAAAATTCATCTTGGCTATGGTTTTAGTCAGCGAGGTATAAGGATAATGCAAGACTTCAGCCTCAATAGTTCCGACAGCTCCTTGGATTTTTAAGGTCTCATGGATATTACCGATATAACGTGCGCTTTTCTTTTTGAATATTTTCATCTTTACATCAGGAACTCCGACATATTTGAGGGGATAACCTAATAAAAAATTTTTCCGTTGGATTTGGAAAACAACACAGTCTCCTGCATTTTTTATAGATTCGGTAATTTTTTTGGCTGTCTCGTGGGGAACTATCTCATCCGCATCCATCTGGATAATCCATTCACTGTTTGCTGAATCTATACCGATATTGCGCTGATTAGCAAAATTCCCTTTTAATTCGCTAATCACAACCTTTGCTCCGTAGCTTTTACAGATATCTACTGTTTTATCCGTGCTGCAATCATCAACAACCACAATTTCGTCTACAAAAGATTTTAAAGAATCTAAACATTTTCTAATTTGTTCTTCTTCGTTCTTAGCAATGATAACTGCGGTCAGCTTAGGCATGGCTCCCTCCTTAAACTAATCAATATACCCCAAAGACTTAAGGCGCTCTTCCAGGCCCTTACGGGTCACTTCATCCAGCTGGACATCGCTCTTCAAATTATTGCCGCTGCTTTCATAGCTGGCAATAAAACGTAAAGAGAATTCATTTAAAAAACTATCGCTGAATATCTGTCTGGGCGCTTTCGCCGGCATATCTTCAGCCTGGGGCAGGCCAAGCAGAGTTAGCAGAACCGGCAGGATTTCATAAATAGATATTTCAGAAATCCCCGCTTTCCTTATATAAGGGCCGCTGGCGATAAATACCCCGGAAGGCGCTTGGCCATGAACTGTGCCATCGAAATTAAAGCCGTGGTCAGAAACAATAACTATATTGCAGTCTTTGCCGGCTTTGTCCAGCAGGCAACCGATTTCAAAATCTATATATTCATAGTAGCTTTGGATAATTTTAGCGAAATTTGCAGACTCTAATTTAAACTGGCGGCTTTCTGACACCGAGAGGATTTCATCTTTATATTTCTGGTTATTAGTCGCTGTTTCAAAAAACGGCCAGTAAGTGTGGCAGGCCGCGTCTATTCCGTAAAGATAGAGCGAGAAAAAATCCCATTCTTTCTGCTTCTCTAACAAATAATGGCTGATTTTCAAAAAAGTCTTGTCTTTAGCATAATCCCAAAGATTTAACTTATGGGCAAAGGGCTTTTTGGAATCAAAATCTTCCGTAGGAAAATGCATCCGTTCCAACTCATCCCTGGTTAAATCCTTCCGGCGCACAATCATCCGGCTCAAATCTTCGGTAAGCTCCCCGGGATAGGCCCTCTGGGCGAGGCGGCTTGAAGCAAGCCTCTTAAAATTATCCGGCGAAGCTTCTTCAAAAGGATAAAGATACCAGCTTACCTGCACTCCTTTAATCTCTTCAGCCGGCCAGCTGAAAATCCATCCGGCATTAAGCGAACTCTTTCCATAATCGGTTAAAATATTCCAAACTGCCTTTACCCTGCGGTCCTGGGTTGAAAAAGGCACCCGCTTAACAATTTTATAGTTAAGAAGCCTCTCTATGATTTCGCCAGCCCGCGAACTTCGAGGATAAATAAAATCGCCGGTTAAGGGCGGCAGAAAAGGAAGTTTGGTTTTATACCAGTAAACAATCCCATGTTCGGAAGGGGGTTTTCCAGTAAGGATAGAATTCCAAACCAAAGGAGACTCTGTAGGTTTTATGGTTTCACATTTAGCTAAAACTCCGGAAGCAATAAGCTTTTTTAAATTAGGAAGCGCCCCTTTCCCGATAAAACGGTTGAGCAATTCCCAATCACAGCCGTCCAGGCCGATGAAAACTGTCTTTTTATCTAAAGAATAAATCTTGGGCGGAGAAAACCCAAAAGATTCCCTTTTGCTGCTGCTATTTGGTTTTTGGAAAAGAATACCGGCTAAAGCTGTCAAAACAATAATAGCCACAGCTACCCCTGCCCAAATAAAGGGCAAGGAACTAAAAAAGTTTTCTGAAATTCTGCCTCTAAAATAAATAAGAAAAAAAGCCGGAATAAAACTGATGAGCGTAGAAGGCAGCTCTTTTTTGGCGATATACCATTTAGCTAAAAAGTAACTCCAAAAGACTAAGGTGCTTGCCAAAAATATCAGGGATAAAATCTGAGGAGGAATTAAAAATAATCTATGAGACAGCCAAGTTCCTGCGGCAACAAGAAAAATAATCTTTGCCCCCAGAAAAATTACATAAGAAACTGCAAAAAATAGGCAAAACCAGATAGTTTTCCAAAAAGAAAATCTAAGTTTATTCAGGCGGTAAATCTGGAAAGCTACCATTTCGCCAAAAATAAAAAATGCCGCAACCGGCCACAAAAATCCCTTAAGAAAAATTTCCATAATTTCGCGTTTTACTTATTTCAATCAACCTTTTATAAATCTCTAAGGTAAGGCTTGCAGTCTTCTGCCAAGCAAAATCTTTAAGCCTTTCTTTACCTTTAGCAATAAGAGCCTGGCCTAAAAGTGGATTATCGATTAACTCCTCTATGCGTTGGGCTAAAAGTTGGGGGTTAAAAGAATCTATTATAACTGCCGCATCTTTAACTATCTCTGGGATGGAACCGCGATTGGTGGCAATTACCGGAACTTCACAGGCAAAGGCTTCTAAAATCGGTAAACCAAACCCTTCATATAAAGAAGGAATTATCGAAATCAGGGCGCCGCGGATTAAAACCTTTAACTGGTTATTCGATAGCCAGCCGGTGAAAACTACGTCTTTCTCTAACCCCAATTCTTTTATCCGTTTAAATAAAAGCTTTGTCTCTTTATTCTGCCTGTCGATTTCTCCGGTATAGACTAAACGCAGGCTGCTCTTGGTTTTTTTGAGAAATAAATAAAATCCTTCCAGGGCAAAAATGGCATTGCGGCGGTAGTGGTTGACTCCGCAGGAATCAATTAAGTAACCTTTCTCCTCTAAATTAAAACCGCTTAAATTATTTTTTATTTCCAGCTTATCCGGCTCTTTTAAAAATTCCTCTTCGATACCCAGGTATATAGGTTGAATCTTATTCTTACTTACCCGGCAAAGCCTGGAAACGTCCTCTTTGACCTTAAAAGAATCGGTTATAATCAAATCGGCTAAATGCGCACAAAATAAATGCTTTAATTTATACTTTGCCTCTTTTCTGATATGGCGGAAAGTCCTCGGCAATACCCAAGGGGCTAAATCATGGATGGTAAGGACACAGGGGCATCTTCTCCTAAAAGGCACGCAATTATTCCAAGTAGCGTGGTAAATATCAATTTTGTATTTCTCCAGCTCCCGGGGAAGAAATTTCTGCGCCCATCTTCTTCTTTCTTTTTTATTAGTAGCAAAAATTATTTTTTTAACTCTGGGAGAATTAAAAAGCCCTTCAGCATAAGAGTCAAGCTGGCGGTCGGAAAAAAGAAAGATCTCTGTTCCTGAATCTAAATCTACAAGATTCTTTACTAAATTATAAACATAAGTAGAAATGCCGCATTTAGGATACGCTAGGATTCTCGCGTCAAGGCCCAGCCTCATTTGGAACCTTCCATTTTTTCCCAAAGCTTAATATCGCTAACTAAGCGGTAAAAAGCTGACAATAAACATACAATAAAACCCGGCATACCGTCTTTATAGCCTTTATGCTTAAAATACATTTTTTTAAATACTTTAAGGGACTTTTTGATTAAACCCAATTTTGTAAATTTAGCCTTTGATGATTCAGCACGGTCTAGGGT
>CAZNWL010000014.1:0-13232 GCA_964577045.1 uncultured Planctomycetia bacterium
TCTCAATGCAGACTTTAATAAATCCTTGGGAAACATTCCCCTTATAAATCATCACCACTTTATCGGCAGAAAAAGCATTACGAAAGAGCCTGCAGACACCCATAGAAAAACTGGGCAAATCGCCAAGAGTAGTAATCAAACGGTATAAAGTATGGAAGGTTGGAAATACTGTCTGGTAACGTTGCATATTATAGTGCTATTTTTTCCTAAACTGCCGGCATAATTCTTCTAAACTTTGGGAAATTATCTTAGTATCGGCGGTTACCGGCATAAAATTAGTATCGCCTATCCAACGCGGCACAAGGTGAATATGCAGATGTCCGGTTATACCGGCACCAGCGCCTTTATCAAGGTTAATGCCTACGTTAAATCCCGCTGGCTTCAAAATCTTTTTCATTCTATTTTTTACTTTAAGCAAAGTTTTTATCGTGTCCAGCAGTTCCGAATCGCTTAGTTCTTCCAGAGACTTAACATGGCGATTGGTTATAACCATAGCATGGCCATTATTGTAAGGAAAAGTATTTAAAACCGCAAAACAATGCTTGCTGCGGTAGAGCACAAAATTAACCTTATCGCGTTTTTGGCCAAAAATTTTACAAAAGATACATCCTTTAGGCTTTCTTGCCCGGATATAGTGTATTCTCCAAGGCGCCCAGATCCTATTCAATTTTGACCACTCTCCTTACTATGGAATTTCCCTTGATTTCCAAGATACCATAAGAACGATAAGCTGCAAATACTTTATCGGTCGGAGAACCGGGATTAAAGTAGATTTTACCGCCGGATTCCTCATCCATAGCAGAATGCGAGTGGCCGAAAACAAAGATATCGATTTCCTCTTTCTGTGACGTAAATTTATCCTGAATATATTTTATCAGGTAATCCGGGTGCCCAGCTCCGTGAGTCAAAGCAATCCTAACTCCTTCTAGCTCTATGAGTTGCTTTTCGGGAAGCTCATCTTTTAGTTGTTGGCAATCCATGTTGCCGTAGACCGCGTAAGTTTTGGTCAAAGCGCCAAGGAGTTCATAAAGCGGATATTCTATAAAATCTCCGGCGTGCAAGCAGCAGTCAGATTTTTTAGCTTCTTCGAGCACTTCTTGAGGCAAAGCCCGCGCTGTTACCGGTATATGGGTATCCGAAAGCACCAAAACTCTCATCTCTCAACTATTGGATAAAAACCGGCTTATTATAAATCTGGAAAAGCCGGTTAAGTTCAGACGCATCCCAAACTGTAATTTTATTATTTTTAGCAATTAAACGAGTAGTCATCGGTAACTCCCCTAAAGAAATAAATATTTTTTTTACGCCCTTACCGCGGATATTGGCGCCTTTTTCGATAAACTCAAAAAGGTCGTTATCACTGGCATCGGAGCTTTTGATTGCGGCAAAAATAATCTGCCGGCCTTCGCCGATGATTAGATGCAAATCTTTTTGCGAATCTGATATGGTTTTGGCCCGTTCAATCGAAGGTAAGCTGTAACGGGTCTTTCCTAAACGCAAGTTATCGTTTTTAAAACAGGTGAAAAGCTGTAAAACTTTTTCCAACGAACCAGTACAAAACTCTTCTTTAAAAAGGGCTATTTCTTTTTTTAAATTCTGGCAATAAAGCTGTATGCGCTTTTTCGGATTAAGCAAAGACGAAGAAGAGTAAAAAATGAATACATGGGAAAGCCAGAAAGAAAATAAAGTATCAGAAATTCTATAAATGTCGCCAAAATTTACCAAATAATTCAAATCAGTTAGCTTTTGCAGTTTTCCGTAAAGTTCCTTGGAATCGCAAAGAGCCAGAGCTAAAAGGTCTTTTTTGCGTATATAACCTTGGTTGAGATAAAACAGAATTTCTAAAATTGAGTTAAAGTCTTTAAAGTTAAATTTTAGCTGGTCGATTTTTTTTATGAAACGCTGGAAACAGTAAGTCTGTGGATTATAAAGGCAATCGCTGAGTATGGAAACTATTGAACCCTCTTCATCCTCTGACCGGTACCTATCCTTTATGGCTTTTATGCCAATTTCGTAGTAAAGACAATTTGACCCCAAAAGGTTGACAAAAAAAGATAGAAAGAACGGCGAAGGTTTAAGCGGCAGCAAACTGTTTTTTAAATGGAAAACGCTGTCTAAAAATAAATTCTCTTTTAAGGAAACTATTTCGAAGTTGCCAAATAAAAGGTTCAATTCATCAGAGAATACCTTTAAAGCTTCTTTCTCGGCCGAAGCGGTCAAAATAATCATACAATTCTTCTCTAGAATGATAAACTTTGAGAAGTCGCTGTAAAAACTTTCAAATAAATTGGCTACCTCCAAGAACTCCTCGATGATAAAAATACATTGACGGTTGCTTTCGTTGATAAAAGTATTGATTATTTCCAGTATCTCTAAAAAATTGATTTGATTATTTTTAAGGCAACGTTTAATGTTTTCGGTAGTTAACGGGAGAGTAGGGTTTAGAAGATAAATCAAGTTATCGAGGCTGTCTGTCCGATGAGCATAACCGCTAAGCAAAGAAAAAGCTACTGCTTTCAAAAACTCTTTTTTTCCCAGATAAGATGCGGACAAGTGGATATAAATGAACTTATTTTCGTTATTTGATTGGAAATAACTTTGTAAAAGATAGGACGTTTCTTCCGGATCGTTTCCTATAAAGGCGAGATTCTGCCGGTAACCTTCGTTAAAAGCTTTTAATCTTTTATCGAGTGTAGACAGTTTAATCGACCATAAATTAGTATCCATAGTTTTCTAATTCAAATATTGTAACGGGTCTTGGGGAACATACTTTTTGCGAATTTCAAAATGCAGCAGATAGTTTCCGTTTTGCCCGGAAGCTACCTGGCCGATAACTTGCTGCTTCTCAGCCGTAACCCCTTCTTTAACCGAGGAACTATCCAAATTCGCATAAATAGTGTAAAAATCATTATTGTGGCGTAATATAACGGTCTGGCCCCAACCTTTAAGCTGGTCGGCGAAAACCACCTTGCCTCTGGCTGATGCCTTTACTTCTTTCACCGAATCATCTGTTTGGATATTTAATCCGCGATTAATCGAGTTATCTACATTTTCGCCGAAAAAGTTTAGAACTGTCCCTTTAAGCGGCCAGCTAAAAATACTGCCGCCTTTTTGAGTAAAACCAGTAATAGTTATTTTTTGGCCGACTTTTAAATCCCGGGATGAAGAAATATGGTTAATCCTCATCAAATTTTCCGAAGTAGTGTGGTAACGTTGGGCAATTCCCCATAGAGAATCGCCTCTTTTAACGGTATATTCCAATTTTTGTAAGGAACCGGTTTGAATTTGAGGATGAGGTTGTTCGTAACGCGAATGGGCCGGCGCACAAGCCATTAAAGCAGCAGTTATCAATAATAAAAACAATTTAGCAACCATTAAGTATACAACTAACTTCTAAATAAAGATACCGGCTGGCAAGATACCTTCGCTTAGGAAAACTTTATCATTTTACCTTGAATTAGAAAAAATACAACAAGAAAAGCGGGCGAGCGGAATCGAACCGCCGTCTCAACCTTGGGAAGGTCATATTCTGCCATTGAACCACGCCCGCGAAAAAAGAATATATTTAGGGTTATTCCTTATTTTTTCGCGGCACTGAGCCGACATCGGCGAAGTGCCTAAGTTATTTCATCTCAGCAAACTACACTTTTCGGCGATTTTCATAGAGCAAAAACTTCCGCACATCGAGCAAAGGTCTTCAGAAACGCTTAAATCTTTCCGGTATGCGCGCGCCTTTTTCTCATCAATGGTCAAAGGAAAAAGTTTTTGCCAGTTGCGCCTGGAACGGTGTAAAGATAAAGTCAAATCGCGCTTCCATTCATCTTTGAAACGCAACACATCTACGCAATGCGCGGCAATCTTAGAAGCAACAACACCGTCTTTTATATCTTCTGCAGTAGGATGACGCAAATGTTCTGCCGGAGTGACTACACACAAGAAACTAGCGCCGTAAAAAGCGGCTAAAGTTCCTCCTATTGCCGAACTGATATGGTCATATCCCGCAGCAATATCCAGCGGCAATGGCCCCAGCACGTAAAAAGGCGCATGGT
The DNA here is from genome assembly GCA_964577045.1 of uncultured Planctomycetia bacterium. GTDB lineage: Bacteria > Omnitrophota > Gorgyraeia > Duberdicusellales > 4484-171 > JAHKAJ01. The sequence goes on from CAZNWL010000014.1 coordinate 4,050, forward strand.
GGCAGATTTTTCTTTCCAGAAACATATTAGTGGCAATTTCATCCAAACGTATATGCCCCGGCCCTTCTACTATTGCTTGGACTTCTTTTTCTCGGCAACGTTTGATTAGCTTTCCCAAGGTATGTAACTCCGCTAGTTGCGGTTTATCGGTCGAATCGGCAATGGCTCCGGGACGCAAAGCATCTCCCAAACTTAGAGTGATATTGTAGGCTTTAGCCAACTCTAATATCTTATGAAAGTTTTCATAAAGGAAATTTTCTTTTTTATTGGCCAACATCCATTGGGCTAAAAGCGAACCGCCACGGCTGACAATTCCGCAAACCCGTTTTTTTGCTTTAAGATTTCTGACGTATTTAAGCAAGATTCCCGCATGAATCGTAAAAAAGTCGACTCCTTCTTTAGCCTGCAAGTTCAAAACATCCCAGATATCGTCAAAAGTCATCCGATTAATATCGCCCTTTCTTCTTTCAGTTTCTACCGCGGCTTCATAAAGCGGCACTGTCCCCAAAGGTTTAGGGCATTTTTTTAAAAGCTCTTGGCGTAAAACTCTTAAATTCGAGCTTACGCTCAAATCCATCACCGTGTCGGTCCCGCTTTCTAAAGCAACTTTGAGTTTCTCCAGTTCGCTTGGTATATCTGTTTTTTTGGTAGAAAGCCCGAGATTAGTATTAACTTTAACTTTTAGGCCTTCACCGACTGCTTGGGGCTGGCAATCGGGATGTTTAGGGTTGAAAAGTATCACTGCCCTGCCCAGCTTAAGTTTTTCTTTTAAAATTGCAGGTTTAACTTTTTCGTTTGCGGCAACTTGTTTTATTAACTCTTGGCTAAACATTTTTTAACTGCTTTCTCTTCTAAAGAATAAACTCGATAGCGTATCTTTTTTATCTCCGAAACTTTCGAGGGTAGAAAAATCTTAAAAAACTCCTCCAATACTCTTAAAGACTCTTTTACCCGTTGAAGGTTAATATAAAGGATTTGCGGACAATTCTTGCGTTTTGCTTCTAAAGAGTCAAAGGATTTGCCGATATCTTTTCCTAAACCGCGGCTAAGAATGGCGGTTTTAAAAATTTTTTCGCCGGCGATTATATCTAAAGAGTGGCGTAAACTGCGTGCTTTTTTGCGCAAGGAATCTTCCTCGAAGACAAACCGGAAAATATCTTCAGCCACGCGCAAACCTTCTTTGGCGCGGTTAAAGTTAGCGTCGATAACTCTTAAAGCTTCCTTTTTCAGCAACATTCCCTGATGGCTTTGATTATGGCAGTAGTCGAGTAGCCTTTTTTTAATTTTACGCGGTAAACTTTATCCACTAAATCCCTGCCGACAATATTTTTTTTAGACCAATCCCCGCCTTTAACTAAAACTTGGGGCTTAATCCCCTGTATCGCCTTATAAGGAGTCGTTTCGGGAAAAACTACGATATAATCTATTAAATCTAAATGCTCAAGAATTTGTAATCTGGCTTTTTCATTTAATATCGGCCGGTTCAAACCTTTTATTTTTTTGATTGAGGAGTCGCTATTTACGCCGACCACCAAAATATCTCCTTTTTGCTTAGCCTCTAGAAATACTTTTATGTGGCCGGGATGAAGCAAATCGAAACAACCATTAGTAAAAACAATCTTACGGCCGTTTTTTTTGAGTTTCCGGATAATTTCTTTGAGCTCTTTTAGTTTTTTTACTTTGGCCATGCCGATTCTACTATTTCACAAAGGATATGTCCGGCTAAGATATGCATTTCTTGTATGCGGGGGGTATCGGCTATAGGAATCAAGAGGGCTAAATCGACTTTTTTAGCCAAATCGCCGCCATCCCGGCCTAAAAATCCTACGGTTTTAGCGCCGATTTCTTTCGCTTTCTCTATCGCCAAAATAATGTTTTTAGATTTTCCCGAAGTTGATATGCCAATAACACAGTCAACGGGATTGACTAAAGCCTGCACTTGGCGTGAAAAAATCTCTTCGAAGGAAAAATCATTGGCTACTGCCGTAAGAGTGGAAGTGTTGGTAGTAAGCGCTAAAGCCGCTAAAGGCGCCCGGTTAATTTTAAAACGCCCCACGAATTCAGCGGCCAGATGTTGAGCGTCAGCAGCGCTGCCGCCGTTACCGATAAAAACCAGCTTGCCTTTCTTCTTTAAACTCTCGGTAAAAGCAGAAGCTATTTTTTCGATAAGCCCGGCATTGGCTTCGAGAATTTCCAAAGCTTTTCGGTGCCCGTTTAAACTCAAAGAAATTATCTTATGCATAGCCTAAAATTTAGAAAAATATCGAAGCTATGTTATAAAGGTCAAGGTCAACGGTTTTTAATTTAGCCGTAGCCTCATCAAGGGATACATCGATCACATCCTTGCCTTTAAGGCTGGCCATTCTTCCGAATTTGCCCTGTTTAATCAAATCATAGGCTTTGATGCCGAACCTAGTTCCTAAAACCCGGTCAAAAGCGGTGGGCGAGCCGCCGCGCTGAATATGCCCTAAAACCGTAACCCGGGTTTCATAACCGGTCTTCTCTTCGATCAACCGGCCTAAAGTATGGCCAATACCGCCTAAACGCACATGCCCGAATTCATCTAATTTTTGCTCTTGCAAACATACGTTTTCCTCTTTGAAGAACGCCCCTTCAGCCACAACGACAATACTGAAAAGCTTCCCCCGCTCATGGCGCTTACGCAAAGAGTCGCATACTTTTTCAGTGTCAATGGGTATTTCCGGGATAAGGATGTAATCTGCTCCGCCAGCGATTCCAGCATAAGTGGCAATCCACCCGGCATGCCGGCCCATAACCTCTACTACCATAATCCGGTTATGCGACTCGGCAGTAGTATGCAGCCGGTCAATGCATTCCATTACGATGTTGACCGCAGTATCAAAGCCAAAAGTAAAATCCGTAGCTCCTAAATCGTTGTCAATGGTTTTGGGGACCCCGACTATATTAAGTCCGTCTTTGCATAGTTTCGCGGCAACGCCCAAAGTATCTTCGCCGCCGATAGCGACTAAAGCGTCTAATTTTAAATTTTTATAGTTTGCTTTTGCAGTCTCTAAGCCATTTTCTTTCTTATAGGGATTAGTACGCGAAGTTCCTAAAATAGTTCCGCCTTTGGGCAGGATACCGGATACTGATTTTAGATCTAGCGTAATCACATCTTTTTCCAATAAACCTTTCCAACCGTAACGCAATCCTATGACTTCTTGGCCATCAGAGTAGGCTTTACGCACTACGCCGCGAATTACCGAATTCAATCCGGGGCAATCGCCGCCGCCGGTAAGAATACCTATTTTCATTTTTTCTTTCCTCCTCGAATTTGTATGTTTATTCATAGTTTCTGAACGGCACTTCTGGTTCGTATTCTTCGGGAAGGCTTTTTTTGCCTCCAATAGCGACCTTGCTTATTTCTAAGTTGACCTGCACGTCCTTATCTTCGCCAAGCAGTGTTTGTATTTTTGCCTTTACGCTTTCCTGTATCTCTCTGGTGAAATCAATCAGGTTGACCTCCGCCGCCAATACCCCGCGGGTAATAACTTCGATATTCTTTTTCCGTAAAATCACTCTGACTTTTACCCGAGACACTTCTGGACGAGCATCAAGTATGCGCTTTAACATATCTTCTACGGCAAATAAAGTTATACTGACTTTACCCTGTTCAGATTCGTAAGTCAGGGATTTGCCCCGCTTTGAATAGTGCAGTATCCGCTGGATATAACTAAAACAAATGAGAATGGCTAAGACGCCGGACAAACCGATAATCAGCCGTAGCCACGGGTCAAGAAGCAGGCTCCTTTCAAAATAATCAGAAAGGATTTTTAAAACTATCGGGTCCCAAGATACGCCGATTAATACTATTCCAACTAAAAGCGATAAAATAAAATACACTAAAATTGTTAAGAAACCCATAGCTACCTCCTTCTCCTTTATTCCTCTGTATTCTTAAGAAACTTATCTAAAAACCCCGTATGGTATTTACCACGTTTAAAATCAGGGTCGTTTATTACGTCGCGGCAAAACGGTATAGTTGTTTTTATCGGTTCAATAAGAAACTCTCCTAAAGCCCGGTTCATTTTTCTCAAAGCCTGCGGGCGGGTATCAGCTTTAGCAATTACTTTGGCAATCAAAGAATCGTAATAAGGCGGTATTTGGTATCCCGAATAGATATAAGTATCAACTCGCACGTCTTTGCCTCCGGGGAGATAACAAAAATTAATCGTTCCCGGGCAAGGCAAGAACCCCCTTTCCGAATCTTCGGCGTTAATCCGGCATTCAATGGCCGTTCCGTTTAAAGCTACGTCGTCCTGTTTCAGTTTCATCGGCTCACCGGCTGCAATGGAAATCTGTAATTTAACCAGGTCTAAACCCGTCACTTCTTCGGTAACCGGATGTTCGACTTGGATACGGGTATTCATCTCCATAAAATAAAAATTGCCCTTAGCATCGAGAAGAAATTCAATCGTGCCCACGCTGCGGTAATTGATGGATTTAATTCCCTTTAAACATAACTCGCCTAATTTCTTTCGTAAGCGCCCATCAACAGCCGGAGAAGGCGTCTCCTCGATAACTTTCTGATGCCGGCGCTGAATGCTGCAATCTCTTTCTCCCAGATAAATAGCATTTCCATAATTGTCTGCGGCAATCTGGACTTCGATATGCCGCGGGTTCTGGATAAACTTTTCAATATAAATTTCCGAATCGCCAAAAGCAGCCTCTGCCTCTGACTGTGCTGTAAGCAAAGCGCTGATTAACCTGACATCGCTATGGCAAACCCGCATGCCTTTGCCGCCGCCGCCAGCCTTAGCCTTCAAAATTAAAGGGTAACCGGTATGCTTGGCTAACTCCAAAGCATCTTCTTTGGATTTAACCGCGGCCTTACTGCCCGGAATTAACGGCAATCCTGCCCGGCGCATAGTCTCTTTAGCCTTTATCTTATCACCCATGAGGCTGATATTTTCGGCTGAAGGCCCGATGAATTTTATTCCGCAGGATTCGCAGATTCCAGCAAAATGCGAATTTTCCGCCAGGAAGCCGTAGCCGGGGTGTATGGCATCGCTATCAGTGACTTCAGCGGCACTGATGAGGCTGGAAATGTTAAGATAGCTTTCCGAAGAAGGGGCTTTACCAATGCAAATAGCTTCATCGGCAAATTCCAAATGCAAGGAATTTTTGTCGGCCTCGGAATAAACCGCAACGGTTTTTATGCCTAATTCTTTACAGGCGCGGATTATCCTGATGGCAATTTCACCACGGTTGGCTATCAATATTTTGGAAAACATCCTTTACCCCTCGCTAAACCGGTTCTATCGCAAACAAAGTTTGGCCAAATTCCACCGGCTCGCCGTTATCCACCGGAATTTTGACGATTTTTCCCCCCACCTCGGCCTTTATTTCATTCATCAACTTCATCGCTTCGACTATGCAAACTACATCGCCTGGTTTTATGACTTCTCCGGCTTCCACGTATGGCTTGGCGCCCGGTGAAGGAGCCCTGTAGAAAGTCCCGACCATTGGAGATTTTATCTCAACGATATTTTCAGTAGGTAAACTTTCAGTTTTGCTCTCGGCTGCTGGCGAGGGAATAGAATTTACAATCGGCAACCCTGAAACATTACGTCTAAGGCGAATGCGCTTACCTTCTTCCTCGATTTCGAGTTCGGCAAGATTGTTATCATCCATAAACTTAATGAATTTTTTCAGTCTTTCCATGTCGTTATCCATCGTCACCCCCTTCTGCTTCGCCCTTCAACAACTAAAACATATGGTAGGGCTTCGCAGTAATTTATTAGGTTCTACGAAGCCACACCTCTATTTAGGAAGTTGACTGGCGTAGTAGACCCCTTTAAGCCTGGGCAATATCTCCGCTAAGCACTTCTGAACCACTTTTTTTCACTAAAACCATATCTTCTATACGAATGCCAAATCGATTTTTGAAATAAACTGCCGGTTCAACTGTAACAATCATCCCTTCTTTGAGTGTGCTGTTACTTTTGGGGCTTAAGCGGGGTTCTTCGTGCACAGCCAGGCCTACTCCGTGGCCTAAACTATGCCCGAAATATTTTCCAAAGCCTCGCTTTTCAATAACCCGGCGGGCAGCCGAATCAACATCGCAAGCCTTAACCCCATCTTTAATTTTTTTGATGGCAATATCCCGGCTTTTGCTTACAGTATCGTATATTTTTCTGAAAAGAAGGGGCATTTTACCCCAAAAGAATACCCTTGTCAAGTCAGCGCAATATCCATAATATTTTGAACCTAAATCAATTAGGAAAAAATTGCCGCGGATTTCGGTTTGATTGGAAGCATGATGCGGGAAAACCGTATTTTTGCCCGAAGCAACAATGGTATTAAAGGCAATTTCATTATCTCCTTTAAGGCGCAGGAAACGCTCGATTTCGATAGTTAAATCCTTTTCCGTAGCAATTTGGGGGTAAATTTCTTCGGCATAAGCAAAAGCCAACTGGCTTATCTCGACTGATTTTCTTATTAATTTTATCTCCCCGGGCTCCTTAATCGCTCTTAAGCGTTGGATAAGGTTTTTAGTAGACATCAATTCCACCCTATTGCCTGCAAATTTGCTCTTCAAAAGTTCATATTGCTTATAGTTAAGGCTATCCGGCTCAAACCCTATTTTTTTAATTTTTAAAGCGCTAGTTGTTTTGGCAATTAAATCGAACATATTTTGGGACATCGATGCAGTTACAACCCGGCAATTTTTTATTCCTTCGGCGGCTTTTTCGTATAAAAAGCTGGTAAAAAAAACCGGCTTAGCCGAAAGAGAAACTAAAAGATATCCGGAAAATTTAGAGAATCCGGCGAGGTAAGCAATATTTAGAGGATCAGAAATTAGAAGCGCTTGGCATCCGGCTTCCTTAATCAGTTTTGAACATTTTTTTATCCTTGCCTTCACAAGTTTAATTTATTCTTTTAAAAAAGCTATTGCTGCTTCCAGAGCCAAAAGATAGCTTCCTTTGCCTAGTCCGCTGATGACTCCTAAAACTACATCGCTGACCAGAGATTTTTTGCGAAAATCCTCCCGGCAATAGATATTGGAAATATGCACTTCAATCGTAGGAAGGTTAACTCCTAAAAGTGCGTCGCGAATAGCTACAGAAGTGTGGGTATAAGCAGCAGGATTGATAATCAGAAAATCATATTTGGATTTGGTTATCTTTTCAACGATTTCGCCTTCGGAATTTGATTGAAAAATTTTTAAATCCATTCTGTTTTTCTTCGCTTTCTCGGCCAGCTCTTTATTGAGTTCGCTTAAACTGAATTTTCCATAAATGCCGGGTTCGCGTTTGCCTAAAAGATGAAGGTTCGGCCCATGGATAATGAGAATCTTATTCTTATTACTGGTTTTCATAAATTTCCTCCTGGCTAAGCATTATCCTTTTTCAGTTCTATATACATCATCCGCAAATTATAAAGATATTCTTCTAGAAGTTTTTCTTCTTCAGCAGTAAGGTTATTTTTAGTTTTCTCTTGTATTATCTCTAAGGTATCAATTAAGAATCTCGCTTGTCCAAAATTAGTTTCGCTCTTTTTGGTCAAAGGATTTTCCATTTTTCCCATAGCTATCATTGCCTGCATCCCTAAGGAAGACAAAAAAATCGAGAATGTCGGCTGATGATAGGTATCGTTATGCCGTTCGGCTTCTTTTTTTTCTTTATCAACCTGGCCCTTCCAATTTTCATCAACTTTCTTTTGATTTTCCTGGTCCATCATTTCACCTCATTTGATAATTATTCCTACATAACCTACCACTGAATTATAATCGCCGCTTGCGTCGCCGCTGGTCTGGTAAAGAGAAACTTGCGCTTTACGGCATGAGATTTTTTTTAAGCAAGAAAGTAAAATCGCAACCGGCGCTATCCCGCACATACTTATTTGATTTTTCTCAACTTCCTTAAGCAGCTTTTCCTCATCAAGATTCAGTATCGCTGAAATTGCCAGCCGGTCTTTAGCCCGGGCGCTAGATTCGGGCTCGTAATGGGTCATATCAGTGCTGGCGACAAAAAGGATTTCTTCATTATTTGCCTTTACCCCTTCAATAATTTGAGCGGCTGCCTGGCGATAGGCTTTTAAATTCAAAACCTGGCAAGTAATCGGGACAAAGCTAAAACTTCCGAAAAAATGGTAAAAAATCGGCAATTGTACTTCCAAAGAATGTTCGTGGCGGTGCGCTGATTCATCCTCCTGAATACAATTACCCGCATTTAAAATCCGGTCGGCCAACTCTTCGTCGATTTTTATCTTCCCGAAGGGGATTTCCCATTCCCCTCGGCTCCAAAGGCTAAAATCTTTTCCTAAACCGGTATGATTCGGCCCCAGCATAATCAACCGTTTCTTCGGCAAAATCCGGCTCACCGTAGAGACCGCGACTTTTCCGGAATAAACGTAACCTGCATGGGGAAGAATCACAGCCTTAGCCGAAACCTTGGCTTTCTCTTTCGGGTTAAATTGCTCAAGCAAATCCTTGAGCGCCTGGCTGTCTTCTGGATAAAACTGACCGCTTACTGCTGGTTTTCGCAGCATTTTTAATTTAATTATTCTTAAAATAAATCGGAATCCGGAAGCTTAATCGGGTATAGTTTTGTAATTCCGCAGGGAATGGCGGAAAGGGCGCGGCAGCTTTAATGCTTTCAATGGCGATTTCGCGCAAAATATTGCTTGTCTCCGACTCCTCTTCTAAAGAAAACCTTCCCAGCCCGCCATTAGGGAGAACAACGAAATTTAATAAAACTTTTCCAGTGTCCTTGGAACGGTAATAGCGGTAAGCATTACTCCTGATTTTTTCGCGGATCAAGCGGTAATAGTTCATATAACCGGGATTTTTATATAATTCCTGATTATGGGGCGGAAGTTCCGAAAGAATTATTTCGTTAATATTTTTTTCAAAAACCACAGGTTTATCCATAGGCGTTAAACCGGGATTCTTGATTAAAGTGTTGATGATATTTTCAAGGTAAGGTTTAGGTTCGATAAACGATAATGGCTCGGTTTTATTTTCAGCTTTAACCTTAACTTTTTCAGCAGTCATAGCAATTTCCTTTTTAACTTCCTTCTTAACAACCGCCTTTTTATTGGTTGAAAGAATACTTAAAGCCGGAATCCGCAAAAAAATAGCTCCGTGCACTAACAAAGAACAGACGACGGCTATACTCCAATAATCCTTCATTCGGTTTATATTATATCAGAATAGAG
>CAZNWL010000015.1:0-1609 GCA_964577045.1 uncultured Planctomycetia bacterium
TCTCCAATCCTTAGCAATTATATTGGTATGGACGTATTTCATTTTCTCAACATCTCTCAAAATCATTTTTATCGTAGAACGATTTATCTGAAGTAATACAATTATCGTAGTTTGCCAATTGACTATTTAAATCTGACTCTTCAAATAATCCTGGTTCATAATATTTCAGCTGAAATTTTATTTTCTCACAAGAATCAGGAAAATCTATAGGCATTTGGGTGGGGTAATTAGTTTTATCTCCAGCCACATAGTCTCCGGCAATATAATTACCTGCTGTTTTTGTTGTTTCTTTTTCAGGAATAATTTTTGCAACCAGCATAAATATACCGTATATAATTGCACTCCAAATGGCTGCTTTTATTGTGACTGCTATTTTATTTTTCATTTTTAAGCGAGTTTAAGCGCAATCTGTTCCAAATCCGTGATTTCTTCCCATCCGTGCGCCTTAACAGCTACTTCGCCATTCCAATAATAATATCTATTGGCGGCTATTTCCGAAGTATTTCCTTTACCATAGTAAACGGCAAGATATCTGCGGATTTGGCTTTCTAAATCGTTTTTGCCTTTAGCATAAAACGCTTTATGAAAAATCTGCCCATATTCACCGCTGATAAACTCAAAAGTTGCTAAATATAATTTTTTATCCTTGTTTACCATAATTTTAAATCTCAATTATGTCTTTTCTGGCTTTGGTAAATCTAGAAACTCTAGCGGTATTTCCTCAAAGAAATAATAACAACCTACGGATTTTACGTAGTCCCACACGTCTTTATATTCCTTCTTTCTAAACCAATCACTTAATACATAACAATATTTCACGGAAATATTAAGCGGAGCGAGTAATTTTCTATACTGTTTATTCTTGAAGTCGCAAGTCTGAAGTTTTTCATCTACGGAGCCGGTCCCCTGCTGAAACTTCATCTCGATAATAAATAAAGTTCTATCTTTTATGATTAGAATCGCATCATCAGGAACTAATCTTTTAGAAATAATGGTTGAATAATAGATGCCGTTTGGCTCAAGTAATTTTTTATACAATTTATATTTTCCGTAAAATTCGGCTATCCTATTACCTTTGAAATAAACTACATCTTTAGAAACAGTATATCCGGCAAGTTGGGATATGGCTTTTTCCAGAGTAATTCTTGATTCAAATCTTAAACCAGTAAGAGTTTTTGCACCGCCTACGCCGCCTTTTTTCATGCTGGCACCATTTCGAGTTTCTTTGTCCGTTTACTATTTAGGTTTTTCTTAAGCACATTGAATCTTTTAATGGATAAATCTAGATACGCTTTTTCATTATCAATACCGATAAATTTTCGGCCGTATAAATGCGCAATAAGGCCGGTGGTAGAACTTCCGGTAAAAGGATCTAGTACGATTTGTCCTTTATGAGTGCTCGCCAAAACAACTCTTTTAAGTAAGGCTTCTGGCTTTTGAGTAGGGTGTTTCCCGAAGATTTTTTCTATGGGTTTTGGCGTATTAATGGCCCAAACTGAACGCATTTGTTTATGCGGCTTTTTTAAAAAATCATCAAGCCAATTTCCGTCTTTTATAAGATTATAATTAAAAATATGATGGGATTTTTTACTTTTTCTTGCCCAGATAA
>CAZNWL010000015.1:1619-12590 GCA_964577045.1 uncultured Planctomycetia bacterium
GTGTTTCATGGCTGGCAGTAAAATAACGGCAGCTTAAATTCGGCGAAGCATTCGGCTTAAACCAGCAAATATCATTTAAAATATGATAACCGGTTGCTTCTAACGCATAACCGCAGCGATAAATAGAATGATAAGTTCCGCTAATCCATATAGTGCCCGAATCTTTTAGAACTCTTCTGCAAGCTTTTATCCACTCAATATGAAATTTAAGATCTTCGTCTAAGCCTTTGCTTTCATCCCAAGCGCCTTTATTTACCGATACCATCTTGCCGGCATGGCAGGTAAAACCGCCGTTAGAAAGGTTATAAGGCGGGTCAGCGAAAATCATATCAACCGACTCTTCGGGTAGGCTATTTAAGAAATCTCTACAATCGTCTAAGTAAAGTTCAAAACCATTGTCTTTAAAATAAGGTTTCGCTGAAATTTTATTCATACCTCTTAACTCTTCTAAAAACATAAAAACCTCCGCCTTTTCAAGCGAAGGTTTTACTTATTTTAATGTGGAGGTTCCCCCTTCGAAACACACCACCCAATATTTATTACCATAATAAGTTTACTATAAAACGCCTTTTAGTCAATATCTTTTAGCGGCTTCTTATCCTCTTCTCTGCCGCAATTCTACCTCTACTATTCTCCTGCGGCAAGGTTAAAAAATAGCCTTAAAATTCCGCCGAGATGATGAGGACTAGTTCGCCTTTGGGTTTGCGGGTGGAGAAGTAAGCGAGAAGCTCGTCAGGAGCGCCCTCTTTTACCTCTTCAAACTTTTTGGTCATTTCTCTGGCCACCGCAGTTTTGCGGCTGCCGAAAACTTCTTTGATGCTTTCTAAAGATTTGAGCAGGCGAAAGGGCGATTCAAAAAAGACTGCGGTGAGATTCCAGCTTTTTACTTCGCTAAGCAGTTTTTTGCAGGCGCTTTGCTTGCGCGGCAGATAGCCTAAAAAGACAAACTTATCGTGGGGCAGCGAAGTAAGGCTAAGCGCATTAATCACGCTGGATGGCCCGGGCACAGCAGTTATGGGCAGGTTTTTTTCGCAGCAAGCCCGGATGAGTTTGTAGCCGGGATCAGAAATAGTTGGAGTGCCGGCGTTAGAAACCAAAGCGCAAGTTTGGCCTCCTTCCAAGGCTTTAATTACCTGCGGGATTTTTTCCGCTTCATTGTGGTCATAGAAACTGTAAAGCTTTTTTTCCATACCGAAATGTTTAAGCAATAGCGCGGTCTTACGCGTATCCTCGGCCAAAATAAAATCCACTTCTTTTAAGAGGCACAGGGCTCTTAAGGTTATGTCTTCCAAATTTCCTATTGGGGTGGCGATTATATACAACATCACTCGACAGTAACTGATTTTGCCAGATTGCGGGGCTGGTCGATTTCACAGCCTAAATTTTTAGCCACAAAATAAGCAAAGAGCTGGGTGGCTACGGCTACTAAAAGCGGGCTTAAGTCGGAATTTTTGACTGCCGGGATATAAATTACCGCGTCGCTCAAACTGCTCACCAATTTATCGCCGGGATTTAAAATAGCCAATGCCCTGGCCTTACGCGCCTTTATCTCCTGGACATTAGAAAACATCTTCTCGTAAAGCGCGTCTGCGGGCGCGATACAGGCCACTGCCCGGTATTCATCAATCAAAGCAATCGGGCCGTGCTTCATTTCTCCGGCAGGATAACCTTCGGCCGGAATATAAGAAATTTCTTTTAATTTGAGCGCGCCTTCCAAAGCCGAAGGATAATTAATCCCCCGCCCGAGGAACAAAAACGAACCGAATTTAGAAAAGCGGGCAGCTATTTTTTTTACCTTTGCGCTCGAGCCTAAAATATCCTCTTGCAGGTGCGGAATCCGGCGCAGCTCTTTTAAAATCTTAGCCACAAAAGTTTTCTTTAAGCTCCTCTTTATCAGCCCCAGATACAAACCAAAAAGGTAAAGGCAGAAAATCTGGGCAGTATAGGCTTTAGTGGAAGCCACTCCGATTTCCGGGCCAGCCAGGATAGGGATAACTCCCTGGCTTTCTTTAGCCAGGCTCGAACCCAGGACATTACAGATGGATAAAATCCTCGCTCCTTTTTTCCTGGCCTCTCTTACTGCCGCTAAAGTATCGGCGGTTTCTCCGGATTGAGAAATAGCAATTACCAAATCTCCCTGGCTTAAGGTTAAGTTGCGGTAGCGAAACTCGGAAGAAGTGTCTATCTCCACTGCCATACGGCAATATTTCTCAAAAAAATATTTAGCCACATAGCCGGCATGATAGGCGGTCCCGCAGGCGGTAATATAAATTTTTTTCACCTTTTTTAAATAGTCATCTTCAAAGCCCAGGCCGGAAAAACTTATTTTTTCCTGCGGGCAGTAAGCCGAAAGGATTTTCTTAAGCACGGCTGGTTGTTCGTGGATTTCCTTGAGCATGAAATGCTCGTAGCCTTTTTTTTCCGCTTCCTCGGCCTTCAAGCTGATTTTGTTAAACTGGACTCTTACCGGTTTGCTTTTAAAATCAAAAACCTTTATTTCTTTGGCGGTAATCACTGCCATCTGGTGTTCTTTAAGGTAAGCGGCCCTGCGGGCAAATTTTAGGATGGCCGGAAGGTCAGAAGTCAAAAAATTCCCCTGTGGGCCCATGCCGACGATAAGGGGGCTCGCCTGGCGCACCGCAATAATCTTATCCGGCTCATCCAGAGAAAGAATGCCCAAAGCAAACGAACCTTTGAGCTCCCTGGCTGTTTTGCTTACGGCTTTCAACAAAGAACCGGAGTAAAACCGCTCGATAAGGTGCGCGATGACTTCGCTATCGGTTTCGCTGGAAAATTTATGACCTTGCTTAAGCAAATTTTGTTTTAACTCGGAAAAATTCTCGATTATGCCGTTATGCACTACGGCTATTTTTTTAGTGCAATCCAGATGCGGATGGCAGTTAGGCCGGTTGGGCTGGCCATGAGTGGCCCAACGGGTATGCAAGATAGCCAAAGGGGCCAATTTTTTTTCATAACCTTTTAAATCCTCTTCCAACTCCCGGATTTTTCCGGCCCGCTTCTTTAAAAAAAGTTTATCCTGGTCTATACTGGCAATGCCGCAGGAATCGTAGCCGCGGTACTCCAGGCGCTTAAGCCCGCCCACCAAATCAGAAAAACTTAATCCTTTTCCGGCATAGCCAAAAATACCGCACACAAGCTTTACTCCTTAAAATATTTTTCCACGTTTTTATGGGTAAAATAAAAAATCAATATCCCGGGGTAGATTATCTGCAAGAATGCCTCCCGGACGATTGCGCCGTTTAAAATAGCCGCGCCAAAAGTCAAAAAAACTATCAGAAAGGAAAAGTAAACCGTTATTTTACGGGCGATTTCCTTCCTTAAAAGAAGGCCGAAGCCGGAGAGGGTAAAGATTGCCGCCACCACCATTTGGGCTAGAATTGCCCGCTTTAACATGGCCGCCTCTGGTCTAGCCCCGAAATATTTGCTGATCTGCTCCAAGAGAGCCTGGAAACTTTGCGAACCGCTGCGAAAATATAAAGAAGCTAAAATGAAAAGCGAGCCTATGCCCAGCACTAAAAAATTAAACCCGCCCAGGATTAATACCCCTGAAGGCTTGGTTTCTTTTTTGGTTACTTCATCCATACACACCTCTCCTTAAAATTAAAACGACCCCAGCCAGATTTGAACTGGCGTCGTCGCCGTGAAAGGGCGATGTCCTTGACCGGGCTAGACGATGGGGTCGTTATCTATTCTTCAGGAATAATCCTTGCCGTGGTTGCCAGCTTGTCAGCTTTCTCCAAATTAATCACTCTCACCCCTTGGGTGGAGCGCCCGGAAGCCCGGATATCACCGGCCTTTATCCGGATGAGAATCCCTTTTTGAGTGATACAAACTACTTCGTCGTCAGCCCTGACTAAAAGCAGGCCTTCGGCTTCGCCGATTTTGGGAGACAATTTTATATTAGTTACGCCTTTACCGCCGCGCGACTGGACACGATACTCTTCAACGTGAGTGCGTTTAGCAAATCCATTTTCGGTAGCAGTAAGCAGGTAAACGTCTTCTTTTTTAAGCTTGGTTTCCAATAAGACCATGCCTAAAACTAAATCGCCTTTGCCTAATTTTATTCCTCTGACCCCTTGAGACTGCCTGCCCGTAGGCCGTACCTGGCCTATCCCGAAATGGATAGATAGCCCTTTGCGCGTGGCTAAAATCACCTCGTCCTTTTCTTGCGCCAGGCTCGTTCCGATTAACCGGTCGCCTTCTTCCAGATTAATCGCTAAGATACCGCTTTTACGGGCATTGGCAAAAAGCTCCAAAGAGCTGCGCTTGACCATGCCTTTTTGCGTGGCCATAAAAATATAAGAGTCAGGGTTAAACTCCTTTATCGATAAAACCGTATTGATAGTTTCTTTGGCGTCCAAATTCAAAACATTCACAATCGCCCTGCCTTTAGAAACCCGCGAGCCCACCGGCACTTCATAGGTTTTTAAAGGGTAAGCCTTGCCTTCGCCGGTAAAAATCAACAAAGTGTCTTTACTGGAAGCGACAAAAAGATGCTCCACAAAATCTTCGTCGGCGATGGCCATAGCCGTAACCCCGCGGCCGCCGCGGCGCTGCTGGCGGTAGCTGCTTAAAGGCATGCGCTTGATGTAGCCGGCCTTGCTGATAGTAATCACCATGTCTTCTTCCACGATCAAATCTTCTACCTCTATCTCTTCTTTCTGGGCCACGATATCGGTGCGCCGGGGGTCAGCGAATTTTTCTTTGAGGTCCTTGAGTTCTTCTTTAATCAGCCCTTCCTGTTTTTTCTCCGAAGCCAGTATGCTTTTCAAATATTCGATCCTTTTTAAAAGCTCCAAGTATTCATCCTCTATCTTCTGCCGCTCCAAAGCGCAGAGGCGCTGCAACTGCATCTCTAAAATTGCCTGGGCTTGGGCCTCGCTTAACTTAAACTTTTTCATCAGAGCCAATTTAGCTTCCTGGGGATTTTTTGACTTTCTAATGGTTTCGACAACCTGATCGAGAAATTTAAGCGCTATTTTTAACCCTTCTAAAATATGGGCTCTTTTTTCCGCCTTATCCAAGTCAAAACGGGCACGGCGGACAATAACTTCCTTACGAAAATGGATATGGTGGGTGAGCATCTCTTTGAGATTCAGCACCTCGGGCTTGCGGTTTAAAAGGCAGAGGAAAATTGCTCCGTAAGTCGTCTCCATGCTGGTGTGCTTATAGAGCTGATTGAGCACGATATCGGCCTGGGTATCGCGCTTGAGCTCCACCACTATGCGGATGCCGTCCTTATCCGATTCGTCGCGCAGGTCGGAAATCCCTTCGATTTTTTTATCGTTGATCAGGCCGGCCATCTGCTCCATCAGCGTAGTTTTATTCAACTGGTAAGGAACCTCGCTGATGATAATCTGGTTTTTATTTTTTTGTGCCTCAATAGTGGCCTTGGCCCGCACCGTGAGTTTCCCCCGGCCTTCTTTATACATATTAAGGATGTCGGTCTTGCCGCAAATAATGCCGCCGGTGGGGAAATCCGGGCCCTTAATATATTGGCAAAGCTCTTTTATCGAAGCATCGGGATGGTCAATAAAATAATCCAAAGCATTGCAGACTTCTTCCAAATTATGCGGCGGCATGTTAGTGGCCATGCCTACGGCAATGCCGCTGGCGCCGTTAACCAGCATATTCGGGAGCACTGACGGCAAAACTTCCGGCTCGCTAAGCGAGTTATCAAAATTAGGAAAAAATTTGACTGTATTTTTCTCTATATCCTGAAGGATGCTGTCCGAAACCCGCGACATCCGGACTTCGGAATAGCGCATGGCTGCTGGCGGGTCTCCGTCTATTGAGCCGAAATTACCCTGGCCGTCGATTAAGGGGTAACGCAAAGAAAAACTTTGCGCCATACGCACCAAGGCATCGTAAACCGCGGTGTCTCCGTGCGGGTGCCACTTGCCCAAAACCTCGCCCACCACCCTTGCGCTCTTTTTGTGCGGCTGGTTATAACGCAGGTGCAGCTCGTGCATGGCATAAAGAATCCGGCGCTGGACCGGTTTTAAACCGTCTCTAATATCCGGAAGCGCCCGGCCTACAATTACGCTCATCGCGTAAGAGAGGTAAGACTCCTTCATCTCCTCTTCCAAATACTTTTCTAAAACTTTTCCTTTGACTGGCTCTGCCATATTTTCTAGCTTCGCTTGAAAATTGATTACGGTGATTTAAATATAGATTACAGTGATTATTTTAATCTCTGTAATCATTCTCTAATCGCTGTAATCATAATTAAATATCCAGGTTTTTAACTTCGTGGGCATTCTCTTCAATGAATTCACGCCGTGGCTCGGCTTGGTTACCCATAAGAATAGCAAATATCCTGTCCGCCTCAACCGTATCTTCCAAAGTCACCTTCACCAAGGTCCGCTTTTGGGGGTCCATGGTGCTTTCCCAAAGCTGTCCGGGGTTCATTTCCCCCAAACCTTTATAGCGCTGAATCTGCATTCCTTCGGTGGCTAATTTGCGTACTTCTTCCAGCACTGCTTTTAGATTCGGGCAGGAAAATCTTTTGCCTTCTTCTTCGCTGCTCACAGAAAACAAAACTCCTCCCTGCGGCAAATAATCCTGCAACGATGTTTCTGCTTTTAACAGCTCTTCATTAATTTTCTTAATTTCGTGGGACTCGTAAATCTCTACGTAATCAAGCTCTTCTATTTCGCCGTAAGAAGAAATTTCGTCTTCGTCGGTGATAAATACTGGTTTTTGCTTAACCGATATTTTATGCGCCGGGTATTTTTTCTTCTTGTAATCAATTGCCTGCAGGTATTGGCCGAAATGGATGCCTTTTCTTTCCAGCGATAATTCCAGCTGTTCGATAGCAATTAGGTTTTCTATAATTTTAGCCAGCTCTTTCTGGGTATAAACTTTAGGGGTTTTGCCGATTTTGGTAAGCTGGGTGGTTTTTGTGCCTAAAGATAAAATGATATCGTTCATTTCTTTTTCGGTGTGGATATATTCTTCCAGCCCTTTCTTTTTAATCCGGTATAGCGGCGGCTGGGCTAAATAAACATAGCCACCTTCGATTAACTGCAGCATATGCCGATAAAAAAGCGTGAGGATAAGCGTACGGATGTGCGAGCCGTCCACATCAGCATCGGCCATGATGATGATTTTATGGTAACGCAGCTTGGAAATATCAAAATCATCGCCTACTCCTGTGCCTAAGGCGGAAATAATCGTGCGCACTTCCTCGCTGCTTAAAACCTTGTCCAGGCGGGCCTTTTCCACATTAAGGATTTTCCCTTTTATCGGTAAAATCGCCTGGGAGTTTCTGTCGCGGGCTTGTTTGGCCGACCCGCCCGCAGACTCGCCCTCCACAATATAGAGCTCGCAAAACTCGGGGTTTCTTTCCGAACAATCAGCGAGTTTTCCGGGCAGGCTGGCTGAATCCAAAGCCCCTTTCCTGCGGGTCAACTCTCTGGCTTTACGGGCAGCTTCTCTGGCCCGGGCAGCCAGAACCGCTTTCTGGACGACCTTATTAATTACCGACGGCGTTTCTTCAAAAAACGCGGTTAAGGCCTCTAAAGCCACTGAACTTACTATTCCTTCGACTTCGGAATTGCCGAGCTTAGTCTTGGTCTGGCCTTCAAATTGCGGGTTAGGCACTTTCACACTGATTACTGCGCAAAGCCCCTCGCGGGTATCGTCGCCGGAAATATTGCTTAAATCTTTTAAAATGTTTTTACCTTTGGCATATTGATTAATCGCCCGGGTCAGCGCGGTTTTAAACCCGCTCAAATGCGTTCCGCCTTCAATGGTATTGATATTGTTGGCGAAGGAATACATTGTTTCCTGGTAGCCG
This sequence comes from uncultured Planctomycetia bacterium, assembly GCA_964577045.1. Taxonomy (GTDB): domain Bacteria; phylum Omnitrophota; class Gorgyraeia; order Duberdicusellales; family 4484-171; genus JAHKAJ01. The sequence continues at coordinate 9,442 of CAZNWL010000015.1, forward strand.
TCATTATATTGCAGCGCGCCCTCTACCTGGATTGAGTCTTTTTCCCGTTGAAAATATATTACCTTATTATGTATCGGCTCTTTATTGCGGTTTAAGTATTCCACGAACGAGACGATGCCGCCTTTAAATTTAAAAATCGCTTCTTTGCCTTCCTTTTCGTCCTTTAAAACTATCTCTACGTCTTTATTTAAAAAAGCCAGCTCTCTCAACCGCTGGGAAAGAATATCAAAGGAAAATTTTATTTCTTTAAAAATTTCCCGGTCAGGCTTAAAAGTAATTTTGGTGCCGTTGTTTTTGGCTTTGCCCAAAACCTTCATCTTGGTTTTGGTAACTCCTTTCTCGAAACTCTGATGATAAACCTGCCCGTCCCGTTTGACTTCTGCCTCCATCCATTCGCTCAAAGCATTAACCACGCTCACCCCTACGCCGTGCAAGCCTCCGCTTACCTTATATACACGGTGGTCGAATTTGCCTCCTGCGTGCAGGGTAGTCAAAACTACCTCCAACGCCGGCTTATTCATCTTTTTGTGGATATCCACGGGTATACCCCGGCCATTGTCCTCCACCGATACGCTTTCGTTAGCGTGGACAGTCACTACTATCCGGTCACAAAAGCCGACACTGGCTTCATCAATAGAATTGTCCACCACTTCGTAAACCAAATGATGCAGGCCGCGGGAAGTAGTATCGCCGATATACATGGCCGGGCGCTTACGCACCGCCTCTATCCCCCCGAGAACCTGTATGGTAGTTGCGTCGTAAACTTGGGGTTTGCTCATTTTGCTCCGGTTTTAATGCTGATGGTTTTTATCTGCGGAAACTGCTTCTGTATTTCCTGCAAAATTTCTTCTTTAAGAAGATTAAAATTATAGGCGGCTCCGGAAGAAGCCGAAGAAATCATAATCCTATCCCCCTCTATGGCTTTGAGGCTAAGCTGCTCTTTCATCGCCGGGGTTAAAAAGTTTTCGATAACCCGCTCTATTTTTTTCTGCCGGGTAAGATGGCCTTCTTTTTGTTTTAAAAAATCATCAAGGAGTTGCCTGATGTGCGTAGCCATAATATTAAATTTTAAGCGGAAGCAGTAAATAGACGTAGCCTTCTTTTTTGAGCACTGCCGGCTTATCTGGGCCGAAGAAGTTTATAGCTACCTTTTCGTCTTCGAGGTTTTTCAAAACGTCGATTAAATACCCGGGGTTAAACCCGATTTCGAGATTGCCGCCATTATAACTAACGGCTATCTCCTCTTTTACTTCGCCTAACTGCGGGGTGTTTTTCCAAACCAGCAAACTGTCTTTTTTCAAAGTTAAGGTAACCCCCTGATAATCCTGGGTAGCTAAAATGCTAGCCCGGCGCAAGGCAAAAAGCAAGTCTTTACGGTCTACAGTTAAAATATCTTTATTTTCGGCCGGTATGTATTGCGAATAATTAGGGAATTCCCCCTCTAAGGTCCGGGCCGCAAACTGCGTTTCTTTAAAATCAAATTCAATGTTATTGTTGTTAACCGATAAATAAACCTCCCCGCTGTGTTCCTTAATAAGTTTGTGTAGTTCTACCACGGCTTTAATCGGTAAAATAAAGGAGATTTTTTCTTTTAATTCTGGTTGGTTGGCAGGAAGGGCCTTTTGGGAAAAAGCCAGCCTCTTGCCATCGGTAGAAACTAAATTTATTTTATTTTTTTCAATCTCGAATAAAATTCCCGAAAGCACATAACTAACATCTTCTTGCCCTACTGAGAAAGATGTTAACCTAATCATCTCATCTAATTCCTGCGGAATAATTTTAATCAAAGATGTATTTTTATTCTCTGGTTGTTTAGGGAACTCCTCGGGATTCAGCGTGTTTATTTTAAACTCAACTTTTCCACACTTTATTAAGAGGTTATTTTTGATATTTTCTATGGAAACTTTCTGAGAAGGTAGTTCGCGGATAATAGAAAAAAAACGCTTCATGGGAATAACTACCTGGCCAGATGTTGACTCTTCGGTTTTTTGCGCGGAAACTATGGTCATATCCAAATCAGTGGTTGTAAAAACAACTGTATTATTTGTGGTTGTGATTAAAACACTGGCAAGGATAGGGAAATTTTGTTTAGTGGCTGTAGGGCCAAAAACTTTTTGTAGCTGGGCTACTAAAATATCTTTATCAAGAATAAATTTCATAGTAGCAGTAGTATTATACCTTGTTTAAATTGTTGATGAGTGGGTATTGTACCAAATCCTTCGAAAAAAACAAACATTTTATTCACACAAACCCTCTAAAAACCTTTAATTTCCTGTGTAAGGGTGTTAATGGTTAATTTTAGTTTCTCGTCTTTTTTTAAATCTCCCTTAATCTTTTTATGAGCATAAAGAATGGTAGTGTGGTGTTTGGACCCAAAAATACCCCCAATTTCCGGAAGAGACAATTCGGTTAATTCTCTTATCAAGTACATAGCCACCTGCCTGGGCAAGACGATGGTCTTGCTGCGCTTATTCTTTTTTAAATCCTCCACCGCCATATTGTAGTAACTGCCGACCGTGGCGATTATATCTTCCGGGGTTATTCTTCGGTATATTTCTTTAACCATATCTTTTAAGATTTCTTTAGCTAAATCCAGATTTATGGCTTTATTTTCAATTAAAGAGTAGGCCATAATTCTTACTAAAGCCCCCTCTAATTCTCTTATATTTGTCGAGACGTTTTGAGCGATGAAATGGATTACGTCCCGGTCGATTTTTATCGGGTCCTTCTCTAGTTTTTTTTCTAAAATAGCTACGCGGGTTTCAAAATCCGGAGGTTTAATATCCACCACCAAGCCCCAATTAAACCGGGAAACCAGCCGCTCTTCCAATTTTGGGATTTCTTTCGGCGGTTTATCCGAAGAAATAACAATTTGTTTATGATAGTCGTATAAAACATTAAAGGTATGGAAGAATTCCTCCTGCGCCGCTTCTTTACCGGCCAAAAATTGGATATCGTCAACCAGCAGGATATCAATTTCCCGGTATTTATTGCGGAATTTTTCGGTGGTACGGTTGCGGATGGAAAAAATAAGCTCATTAGTGAATTTTTCCGAAGAAGTATATTTTACTTTTCGCCCCTGTTTGGAAGAAAGAATTTGCTGGGCGATAGCTTGCATAATATGGGTTTTCACCCAACCCACCCCCCCC
>CAZNWL010000016.1:0-12220 GCA_964577045.1 uncultured Planctomycetia bacterium
AGTTTAATGTGTGCGGTCATAGAATACATTTTTGAGGTTATCTCCCAGATATGTAAATCTGTTATTTCTTCTATTTCGCGAGCCCCCTCTTTCAATGCCTCTATTACTTGGTCACTGTCTATGCCTTTTGGGGCTGATTCAAGGAGGATATTAACCGAATCTTTGAATAATTGCCATCCCCAGCCTAAAATCAGGAAGGCTATGCCAATACTTAATATAGGGTCGATGATATTCCAACGGGTAAAGTAGATTATTACTGCCCCGATTATTATAGCAACGGATGAAAGCGTATCAGCCCACATGTGAATGAAGACACTTCTTATGTTGATATCTTCCTTCCCCGCACTATGTAATATCCACACGCTTGCCAGATTTACCAGCAATCCCGATAAGGCAATAACAAACATCTGCTTCCCCAAGATTGGAGCAGGATGAATAATCCTCTGAATACCCTCCGATATAATCCAAATGGTGGCAGCAAACAAAAAAACGCTATTAAACAATGCCGCCAGTATTTCTACTCTATAAAAACCAAAAGTCCTGTGATGACAGCTTTTAAGACTAGCGCAGAGAATTGCGCCAAAACTAATCACTAAAGCAAATAAATGCGTAAACATGTGGCCGGCATCACTCACCAAAGCCAAACTATTGGTCAATATTCCACCAATAATTTCGGCTATCATCATAATGCCGGTAATAGTTATGGCCAGCTTCAGCCTCTTTTTCTCTACCGAGCGATACTCAAAAAGCTCATCTGCCACTGAATTCTTTTTGGGCCTATGTTCGTGTTTCATTAAGTATCGGCATTTAAATTGGTTACTTCAAACTTAAATCTTTTTCCGTTTCAACAATTCGCCTATTAAATCTGTAATCCCAAGAAGAAAAGCTGCAATGAAGAAAATGATTATTTTGGTATCTACTCTTTCGTGCTCAACCATAAATTCTTCTTTTAAATGGAATACAATTACCACAATGATCATCCAAAGAAAAAGCTTGTATTCTTGGCTTTTAATTAAACGCTTAAAGCTAAACGGCCATTTTTCACCACTGCGATAAGGGAAAAACGTAGGTATCATCGCTGGTACCTTTTCCTTATAATCAAAATATAGCTCCTTAAATTTTTGCGCTAACATTTCCTCTTCTTTTTTGATAGTGCGATAATATATGGCTGCCATGAAAATCAGGAATAATATCCCTAAATAAGAAAGCTTAAGCATAATAATAAAGCCGATGATAAGAAACATCGTTCCCAAGTAAAGAGGATGCCTCACAAAAGCATAAGGACCGGACGTAGTGAGTTTTTCTAACTTTATTGCATACCCATTCGCCCAAATACGCAGAAATAACCCGGTCAAAATAAACCAAACACCAGCTCTAATTGACCTATCATCAGGATTAGCAAAAAGAAAAATAAAAATACCAAAAGGATATAGTATTGCGAAACGCAATTTAAACCACCGCTTAAATCTATTTTGAAAACCCATAGCTTATCTCTCTTATTTTTGTATTTCTATTACCCGCCAGGAAACCCAATAGTTAATATCTTCCTAAGATATCGTGTCTTTCGCTTATCTGTGATTAGCTCACGCTTTCTGCGCTGTAACGTGCGATAAGGCCGCTCCGCAAGGCACGTTGGTAAATTCTTACAAAAAGCCAGTATGCTAAAAGAATATAAAAAAGTGCTAGGCCGGTTGCGATAATAAGCGAAAGGCACGAGATGAACTCACCCTTGATAACCGCCCTTAATCCTTCAAAGATATATGAGGGTGGTAATATTTTCGAAATAATTTGCATCCAATGCGGCAGCGTGGAAATAGGGTATAGGACTCCGGCGAATGGCGAAATAATTGCCGGGATAGGCCAGATAAACCATTCTGATGCCGGGCCAAGATGCAGCACAATGGCACTGCCAAAAATACCCAGGGCAATGCCAAACAAAAAAAGCACCAGAAGAAATGGCAGACCCATCAGGCCGTAAGCTAAAAAAGATAGGTTAAAAAAGGCAGTTGCAATTACTATCATCACTAAAAGCCCCACTAAACTTGTCAGGATACTGGTGAGAACTAGCCCCGATACATATTCGGATATCAAAAGCGGCGTGGCAAAGATATTCAGGAAATTGCGCGACCAAACATCTTCAAAAAAGGCTATGGTAACGCCCTGCATAATCCTGCCAAAAAAATCCCATAAAAGAACCGCGCCTAAAAGCGCGGGGACAAAATTGAAGCCAGAAGAAACCACGCTATTTAAGTATTTAGTAAGAAATCCCCAAAGAATCATATCCACTCCGATCCAGGCAAATAGCGGAAATACCCGTGAGAAACTGCCGCGGATAAGATAAATTTGGCGAAGCACAATAGTAAAAATTCGATAAAAAGACATAAATTAATTTCCCTCCAGCGCCAGCGGTTCGCGCGCCACAGTAATAAAAAGCTCTTCCAGCGTCTTTTTACGATATTCTGCGGGTAGAGTTTTGGGATTACCTTCCAAAAGAATTTTTCCATGCGATAAGAAAAGTACGCGGTGGCATATTTCCTCTACTTCACACATATTATGCGACGTCCAAAGCACGCCGGCGCCCCCTTTTGTCACGAAATCGCGAATCTTTACGCGTACATCACGCGCTGTAGCCGGATCGAGCGATGCAGTCGGTTCATCAAGTAAGAGCAATTGAGGTTTATTAAGCATGGATTTGGCCAAGCTTACGCGCGTTTGTTCACCTGACGAAAGCACGCCACATTTTTTATTGCGAAATTTATTAAGGTCGAAATAGGTAAGCAATTCTTCGATTCGGCTGGAAAGGTTTTTTACTCTATATAGCCGGCCGAAAATACGCAGGTTTTGCGCAACAGTTAAATTTCCGGGTAAAGGGGTGTAGACAGCAGAAAAATTCGTGCGTGCTATGGCTTGAGAACGGTGCGAAAAAATATCCAAGCCGTCAATAGTGATTACCCCGTCATTGGGCTCAAGAACGCCAAGAATCATATTGATGGTAGTGGTCTTGCCTGCTCCGTTTGGGCCAAGCAACCCCACTATCTCGCTACGATGTACCTCAAAAGAGACGCCGTCTACGGCAACCACATCCGGATAAATCTTGCTTAAGCTTTTTACTGACAGTATCGGCATTTTCTCACTCATATCTCAATGCTTCGATTGGGTCGAGCCGGGAAGCCTGTTTTGCCGGCCAAAGGCCGAATATTACACCCACTATCAAGGAAAAAATTGTAGCCAGTATTACTGAAAACGCTGAAATTCTTACCGTCCAACCGGCAAAGAAAGTTATAAGTATGGATATGGCAGTCCCAAATACAATGCCGCCTATTCCTCCGAGAAATGACATCAATATCGCCTCGATAAGAAATTGGGTCATAATATCGCGATTGTTTGCTCCCAAGGCTTTGCGCAGGCCGATTTCGCGAGTCCGTTCAGTTACGGAAACTAGCATAATGTTCATAATCCCTATTCCGCCGACTAAAAGTGAAATCGCTGCAATAGATCCCAACAACATAGACATCGTTCTAGTGGTGGCTTCGAGCGTATTCTTGATATCAGCCATATTCCTGATTTGAAACGAATCTTCCGCATCTTTATTGTTAAGATGATGTTCTTTTATAAGCAGCTTGGTTATGGATTCAGTAAGCGAATCCAATGCCTCTGCGTTTTGCGCCTCCACATAGATCGTATCAATATATTCTTTGCCCAGCAGCCTGTACATAGCCGTGGTAACCGGCACAAGCACAGTGTCATCTTGGTCATGAAAACCAGCTGCCCCCTTAGAAGGTAAAACGCCAATCACCCTGAAATTAATCAAGTTTATTTTTATGGTCTCGCCGATAGGATTGGAATCTCCAAAGAGTTCGCGCGCCACAGTTGTGCCTAAAATAACTACTTTTTCTCTCATACTGACTTCGGAGTCGTCGAAAAATCTTCCTATAGCCGGCACCGAAGCGCGCATTTCGGCATAATCCACATCAACGCCTTCTACCTGCGTATTCCAGTTTTTGTCTTCGTAAACTAGCTGGACGCGTCCCGATACCGAAGCGCTGATTCGCTTTACCTCTTCGCCAATTTTTCTTATCGCCTCTACATCTTGAAAAGTAAAACGTGTAACCGTGCCTGTTTCTAGAGCTACGCCGTGAAACTGGGAAGAACCCGGACGGACAACCAACAAGTTTGACCCCAACGATGTCAACTGCTGCTCTATCGACTCCTTAGCACCCTCACCCAGGGCAAGCATAGCGATGACCGCCGCTACCCCGATCAATATTCCTAAAATGGAAAGAAAGGAACGCACTTTATGCAAGAACATAGCAAATACTGCCTGGCGCAGGAAATCTCCGAATTCCGCCCTACCCACTTTGTGCGAGGCGCTGGAAACAACGCTACACACATCCTGCGCAACTTTATCGCTTAAAGAAGCCTTAAAGTCTTTGGAACTTTTATCCGAAATAATGTGACCATCGCGCATAGAAATAACCCGTTTGGCGCGCACGGCTATCTCATTTTCATGAGTCACTACGATAACGGTCTTACCTTTCCTGTTTAACTCCTCCAGAAGCGAAAGGATTTCTTCTTGGCTTTTCGAGTCAAGGTTTCCCGTAGGCTCATCGGCGAGGATAACTAAAGGCTCGTTGACCAATGCCCGTGCTATGGCCACGCGCTGCTGCTGGCCGCCGGAAAGCTCATTAGGATGGTGCAGCATCCGGTCTTTTAAACCTACTTCGTCAATCTTCTCTTTTGCCCTTTCTTTGAGATTCTTTTTTCCCGCATAAATAAGCGGTAACTCTACGTTTTCCAAAGCGCTGACGCGCGGCAGGAGATGAAACTGCTGAAAAATAAAACCCATAAAGCTGTTTCTCATTATAGCCAGCTGCTCATCGGATAATTTTCTAATCGGCTGGTCGCATAAATAATATTCACCTCTATCCGGCTTGTCCAATAAACCTATCATATGCATCAGGGTGGACTTTCCCGAGCCCGACGGACCCATAATCGCCACAAATTCTCCGGGAGAAATTTGCAGAGAAACATTGTCGATAGCCTTTACAAGAACCTGGCCCATCTGGTATGTTTTAGAAATATTTTTTAGCTTTATCATTTTTATCTTCTGGGCCGTGCGGGGAAAAATGGATTCGTGCCCGTATTACTTTTAGGAAGGGCGTATTTTTTAGTTTTCAGAATCACCGTATCGTCAGGGCCGATACCGGAAACAATCTCTATGTTCTTACCATCAGAAATACCCAACTCAACCGGCTGCTTCGTTGGTTCGCCGTTTTGTAAACTTTTTACTAATACATACGCTTTATCTTTTTCTTTTGACAGCGCTTCCTCGGGCAGAAGAAGCGCGTTATCTTTACTCTCCACTATAAAATCGATTGATGCATTCATCCCCGAACGGAAAAATTCAGGCACATTTTCCGGCAAAAGGTCCACTTCGTAGATAGTGACGTTGTTGACGGTTTTTGATTCATAGTAGATGTGGTCGACGGTAGCTTTTATTTTTGTATCGGGGTAAGCATCTAGGGTTATCCAAGCGTTTTGGCCCAATCTAATCTTACCGATATCTGTCTCGTCAGCTTGGGCCCTGACAATCAGGCGGTCAGATAAAACGATAACCGCGTCGCCGGTAGTTACTGTCTGTCCGGGCTGGACAGTAGCCACGATAACCTCTCCGTCTATAGGCGCAATCAGCGCAATAGGCTTATATACTTGCTTCCAGTAGTTCGTAGAATCTTCTCCCTGGCCGTGAGCGGCATCAAGCAGGGCTGCCCTTTCAGTTGAACTCATCCAAGCTAAAGTTTGGCCGACATTTACCTTATCGCCCTCCTTGATTAAAATCTCCTCTATCCTGCCATTAACCGGCGGCTTTATTTCGAGCCGGTTTTTGGGCAAAACTATGCCGGTCGTAGAAATCGTATTCTGGATATTTCCCATGAAAGGTTTTATTTCTTCTGTTATCTCTCCATTGGGTTCTGCATGCCTAGATTTGTAGTAAAAGATTGCTGCGATGATCACTAAAATTAAAACTGCGAATATTATTTTCTTATTGCGCATATTCTAATGTCTCTCCTTTTGCCTTAATCCAATCTGCCTCGGCAGTTAAAGCATTAGCCTGTGACTCTAAATAAGCTTTTTTACTCCCCACCAAATTATCTTCGATAATAATCAAGTTATCGAAAGAAATAAAGCCGTTTGAATACTGGGCTTTGGCGATTTCAGCGCGCTCTTGGGAAGCTTCCAGCGATTTATTCTGTACCTCAACTTCTTCTATGACATCCTGTAACGCTGCCCAGGTCTGCTCAAGGCTAACGATAGCCGCACTTCTTATACTAACCTCGTCAGCAACGGCCTGCTCGTAGGTGGCCTTGGCTTGGGAAAGCTCGGCAGCCTTAAGGCCCCCTTCAAAGAGCGGCATGGTTAGGCTTAAACCTAAATTCCAGTTGTCGTTCTCCGGCGGCCAGTTGCCGCTTTTTTTATTTGCGCCGGCTGAACCAGTAAGTTGAGGAGAAAAATTTCCGTAAGCGGATTTTATGCCGAATAACTTCGAGTTTTCTTTAAGGATTGCTTCTAAAACTTCGGGGTTATTTTTTACTAATTCTTCAAAATCCGGTTTTTCCTTAGCAGTTTCGTTAACCACAAACTCTCCCTTAACTTCTATCGGCTTAAAATTCCTGCGCCCCATTTGTTCGCTTAATTGTCTCTGCGTAAATTCGACATTCCTCTTGGCCTGGGAAAGCTCAAATTTTGCCTGCAGTAAATTTGCTTCGGCTGTCAACAGGGCCCCTTTATGTTCCAAACCCGAAAGATATTGCAAATTTATCAAAACTAAACTGTTTTTTCTGATTTTTACTATATCTTCAGCTACTTTGATTAACTCCTGCGCTTTTAATAAATTAATAAACGCGTTACGTAATTTCGACCTCACTTCTGAAGAAGCAAAACGATAAGCATGCTGGCTGGCTTTCAAATCTTGCTCCGCAGATTTTAAATCGTTAATGGTTTTGAAGCCGTCAAAAATAAGTTGTGTGCCGCTTGCGCCATAGGAATAGGTATCGCTGGTCGAGCTACCGCTGGTTGTGCTGGTCTTTGCGGTAGAAGCTGATAAATTCAGGCTGGTCTGGGGATAAAGAGCACTAGCAGTTATATCCTTTGCGGCTTTCTTTATATTAACGCCTTCTGCGGCAGAAATTAAATCCGGATTGTTTTTCTTTGCCTCAATGAGGCAATCCTCCCAGGTAAGAGTTTCCTGGGCATAAGATACATCTAGCCATAGGCATAAAAAACCTAAAAGTAATATGCAAATCCTGAACGTATTTTTCACGAGATAATGATTTTACTCCCAGCTTGGTCAAAACCTTAGCCTTTCTCACTCTTAACGTATTATTTTATCACAAAATAAAGCATTCATACAGAAAATCACTATTATTTTCCGTATAAAACTTTTAATTGCTCGACTGTGGGATGATTGGGATAGTATTCGCCCTGCGGGCCGACATAGCCGTCCCCCTGTTTAACCAGCGTAACCGGAGTGTAGCTGCCGTTTGAGTTAGGAACATTGATTGTCACTGAGCAACACGATGTTTCCCGTGGCTGGACAACTACCGGCGGTGCAACCACTACAACCTCTGTGGTATGTGACGGAACGCCAAATACTACCCGAAACAGCCCAGAAAATAACGGCCGGTAGAAATAATCATGGTGATGGCCCCGCTCATGCCTCACCACGATCTCTCTATGTCCTCTATCATGCCCCGGGTTAGCAAAAGCGTTTGTTCCTTGTGCGAAAAGTATAACGCCGACGAATAACATACCGTAAAATATTTTGAGAAAAATTTTTTTATTCATCTTTTGCCTCCTAACATATGATCTTTGCGAATCTGTTTAAATTGTTCCTGCAGCGCCCTAAATTTTTCCTGCTGTTGGAGAGTAAGGATATTCATAATCTCTTGATCGCTTTTCTCCCTAATCCGGTCAATAGAATTACGGATATTCTTCCCTACCGCGTCGATTTCCTGGCACGTCTTCTCTAAAATTTCTTTGACTTTTGCCTTCTGCTCCTGGTTTAAGTCTAATCTTTCCGCCAGCATCTCAAAAGGACCCCTTCTATCATTTCTGTTATAGCCATAATGTCCCATTCCCGACCATCGCATATATGGCCGCCCCCGCGTTATGCTTGCTCCTACTAATACTCCTGCTAAAACGCATAAAACCGCGAATATTGCTAAATACACTGCACTTTTATTCATAGCCATACCTCCTTTTAGTTAATTTTGCACCCCCAATATCAAATTTAATGCTAATGCTGTCGTGGTTTGTTTTCCGCTTAATACATGCTCATCTAAAGAATATTCTTTCAGCTGCTGCCCCTGGGTTAAAATCAAAAATACAAGCGATAATACGATTAGCGCAGCCGGAACAGGAATAAGCCGGCGCGAAAGACTGCCTAATCCTGACATCCATACAACCCTCTCTGCGGTATGCTGTAAGCTTTTGATTTCTTCACGCAGGCGGTAAACCAAATAATCCTGCGGTATAGCCTTACGTTCCTTTACTGAGATAAGTTCCTTAATCTGCGTAAGTTTTGATAATTCTTTCTTACAAAGAGAGCAACTATCCAGATGCGCCTTAATCAGGGCGCTATCGCTAGAACTTGTCTCGCTATCAAGATAACGTGATAATAATCTTTCTACCTTTCTACAATCATTCATAAGATTTCTCCTTGACGCTTAAGCAGTTCTTCTTTAAGAAACTGCCTGGCCCGATAAATCTTTGATTCTACGGTTCCGATACGGCAGTTTAAAATCTGCGCTATCTGCATATAGCTTAAACCCTCAATATCCTTGAGCACGAGTGCGGCCTTGTATTTCAGCGGTACATTTGCCAAAGCTTCCTTCAATACCGCTTCTTGTTCACTTTTCAACAATGCCTCTTGAGGGTTTCCGGAGCTAGCAGTAATTTTTTTATAGCCACCGCGTCACTGATAAAATTCTTTCTTTTACGCAAAAAATCATAGGTCATATTCACGGCAATACGATAAAGCCAGGTAAAAAACTGGCTATTTTGCTTAAATGAGCTCAACTTATGATAAACTTTCAAGAAAACCTCCTGCGCGATATCCTCGCTCTCCCTGTCCTGGCCGATAAGCGAGTAGACTATGTTTAAAACCCTGTTCTGGTATTTTCTTACCAACATCTCAAAGCCTATCGTATCACCGGCAATAAACCGTTCTATCCAAAGGTTGTCCTCATTCATTTGGTTTCTCATATATTAGACGTAAAATTTAGGAATTTATTCCCGAAATTTAGCGGTTAAGCCGTTCTACCTTAAAAGGCAAGCGCCCGTCGCCGGGTAAAGGGGTTTTTAACCCTCTTCTCCTCCTTGGCTAAATTACCTTCTACTTCTGTAGATATTGATTATATGCGCTTGTAAGAATTTTTCAATTGCCTTTACGGTTTCTTGCTTTACATTGCGCGGGCTTTGCGCTACCCATACGGTAAAGTTATACAATTCCTGAACATCTACTTTGAGCCATTTATTGTTTTTATGCAAGAACACGAACAAGGTAGTCATAGCGATACGTTTATTCCCGTTCTGAAAGGGATGATTTTTAATCATCAGGTAAAACAGCATGCTCGCTTTGGCTAGAAAACCGGGGTATAGGGATTTTCCGGAAAAACTTTGAAAGGGCGTAGCTAGGCAGCTTTCTAAAATATTGGGAAAACGGGTAGAAAAATCAGGGATAGGCTCGTTATAAGCCAGCATTTCTTTAGCTAACCTGAAAGCAATGTATTCTACTTCCTTGGCGGTAATATTCTTCATTCTCTGCCTAAAAGCTTAAGCACTTCTCCATAATCAGTAACGGTTTTTCTCACCGCGGCATCTATCTCTTTTTTTTCACTGTCGCTTAAATTCTTGCCTAAAATCTCATCGATGTAGTTTTTAGGAATAACGTACATTTTACCGATTTTTTGCGCCGGCACCTGCCCCTTCTTAACCCTCTTATATACGGCAATTCTGGTGATACCTAAAACCTTGGCTAATTGTGCAATGGTTATATATTCCTGTTGTTTCATACTCCCTGCCCTCTTTTACTCCTACCTGCTATGTTAACCTTAATGTCTTCGGTTAACAATCGTTAACCGCACAGTTAGAGGTTAACATAAAATGTAAGGAAAGTCAAGGGGTTTTGGCGGGATTTTTTACTACGCCGCCGGGGATGATGCGCTTTAGGGTGGTTAATAGGCTGGGTAAGTGGGTGCCGGGCCAGTAGATTTTGCCACAGCCGCTGCAGCGGTAGAATTCATTATAATATTGACGGGTTAAGGATGGTAGCTGCGCTAATATCTTTTGCTTAGCAACAACTTTCAGCTGGCCATTGCATTTAGAGCAGCGGGTAAAAGGCTTTATCTTATCTTTAAGCGCGTATCTTTTGATTATGCTTCTCATCTGTTCCTCTAAGCTGTCTTCTTTGACATAATAACCATAGCGGACGCGGCGCTGTTTTAGTATGCCTCTGTCTCTAGTAAGAATAATCCGCTTGTTTTTCAAAGATTGGTTTATTATGTCAGTGTCAGAAAGCGCAGCATCCAAAAAAACATCAAATCCCAGCAAACGCAAAATCCTCGCCACTTTACCCAGATGAACGTCAGCAATAAATTTTGGATTATGCGGATTGCGAGGCTGTAATTTTTTAGGCGCAGCAAAACGCAGCCGCGAAGCGTCCGGATAAACTCTTATAGAATCTTTATCAAAAATAAGGTAAGAAAAATTTACCGGCTTGCCGTTAACAAACAAAGCGTCAATCTGTGTATGCGGAACGCCTAAAGATTCTACGAGGTCCTTAATAGAAGTTTTCTCTCTAACCGGGCAGGAAAATGCAGCCGCAGAAAACCGCCGAAGAAGAAAAATCCTAAGCTCCCCATAAAACCTGACTCTTACCGTAACCACCATCCACGCCAAAACGATAAATACAAAACCGTCAATAAAACCACCGACACCAGAAAAACTCCCATTAAGCGGGTGTTTCTGATTTCTTTGGCCATCGAAATTGGCTCGATGCGCCAGTTTATCAACAAATAAAAACTCCTCTGCAGCTCAATAACCAACGCCGGCTTAAAAATAAGCACCGCCCCTATCATCAAACTAACCCCCGCCGCTAATAGTATTAAAATCATGTTCATATGTTTAAACCAATTTTATACACCTGCCCACTCTCTTCTTCCTCGCGGAGCGATAAATCAGGTCAGCGAGGGCGACGTCCTGGATGGCGAGGCCGGTAGAGTCAAAGACGGTTAATTCGTTCGGAGATGTTCTGCCTTTCTTTTTTCCGGCGACAATTTCTCCTAAGTTAGCATAGACATCGCGCTTTGAGATTAAACCTTTACTGAAAGAAACGTTTATCTCTCCGCTGTGACAAGCTTGTTCCCAGGAATCAACCACGAGCTTGGCTTTCTTTAAAATCGCCGGCTCAAGTTCCTCTTTTCCCGGGGCATCCGCGCCGATAGCATTGATATGCGCGCTTTTTTTCAGGTATTTTAACTTTACCAAAGGTCTTCGCGAAGGAGTGGTAGTTACCACTATGTCAGCATCGCGGACGCACTCCTTCACAGTTTTCGCGGCGGTTAATTTTAAGCGGGTTGTTTTCATCTCTTTGATAAAACTTCTCACGCATGCGCTATCATTGGCCCAAACTTTTGCCTCTTTGAGAGAAAAGATTTCCTGTAAAGCTTTTAACTGGGTCCTGGCCTGCACGCCGCATCCGACCAAAGCGACAACTTTAGAATTCTTTCTCGCCAGATATTTAGCCGCCACCGCTCCGGCAGCGCCAGTGCGAATACTGGTGGCGAAAGTAGCATCCATAATACATAAAGGAAAACCATTGCGGGGGTTGCTTAAAATGTTTACGGCCATTACCGCGGGCAAGCCTGATTTGGGATTACGGGGATGGACATTCACCCATTTTAAAACGCACTTATCTAATTTTTCTACATAAGCCGGCATGGCCCGGAAATCGCCAGAAAACTTATCCAGGTGAAGATAAATCTTAGGCGGCATCTGGACTTTGCCCCGGCCGTATTCCCGGAAGGTCTCTTCAACGGCCTTGATGGATTTTTTCAAATCCAGCAGCCGCTTTATTTGTTTTTGAGTAAGAATTAAAGTCCTTGCAGGCATTTTTATGGTATTATAACGCTTTTATTTAAATTAAACAATCCAAAAAGGC